>CAZDYN010000016.1:0-15954 GCA_964509635.1 uncultured Nitrosomonas sp.
ACTGATCATTAAAGATTCCTCACTGCGTTCGGAATGACAAATGCGAGTTGTTCAGAATCTCCTTTAAACGTTGCTCTTTTTCATTGATTTGAAGATCAATGCATTAAGCGTAAACTTTTAATATTCATAACCACGACTTGTAGCTGAATGAATTTTCAACGCGGAAAACAAAACGACGAACCGGAAATCAATCTGGTGCCGATGATCGATGTTTTGCTGGTGATCCTGATTTTTCTGGTGGTGACTACCACCTATTCGAAATTTGCCGAGCTTGAAATCACTTTACCGCAGACCAGCGCGGAACAAGTCGATCAGAACATTGAGAAACCCAATCGCATTGATATCACGGTTAACGCGCTTGGCGACTACACAATCAATCTTGTTCCCGTCAAATCCGCCAGCATGGAAAGTTTGCGCGATGCCTTGCAAAATGCGGCTGGAAATCATCAGGATCCGTTTATCACTATCAATGCCGATGCCAAGGCAACGCATCAATCCGTCATCACGATTATGGAAGCGGCCCGTCTGGCAGGGTACAATAAAATCACGTTCACTACGGAAACGAATAATGCACAATGAAAGTTATTCCCGGTTATGATTGAATCAATTAAAAATTATTACAAAAAACTTTTTCATCTCAAGGAGGCCAGCATGTCCAATGTCAACGTCGATACTTTCTCTCAAGCTGCACAAGCCGGTTCGCAATATGTACTGGCGCCCCTGCCATACGCCAACAATGCATTGGAACCGGTGATATCCGCCAACACACTTGGTTTTCACTACGGCAAACACCACAAAACCTATGTCGACAACTTGAATAACCTGGTAGCCAATACGGATCTGGCGGGCCAATCGCTGGAACAGATCATCCGCGCAACCGCCGGACAAGCGGAGAAAGCCGCCCTGTTCAACAATGCCGCGCAGGTCTGGAATCATATGTTCTATTGGCATAGCCTGAAACCCAATGGCGGCGGCGAACCATCGGCGGCACTCAAACAAATGATTGAAGCTTCGTTTGGCAGTCTGGATGCGTGCAAGAAAGAATTTGCCCAGGCAGCCATGACACAATTCGGCAGCGGCTGGGCATGGCTGGTGCTGGATGGCGGCAAGATCGCCGTGGCCAAGACAGGTAACGCGGAAACGCCGATCACAAAAAATATCCGGCCATTATTGACCATCGACGTATGGGAACATGCCTATTATCTGGATTTCCAGAACCGCCGCGCCGATTATGTGAATACCATTCTGGATAAACTGATCAATTGGGATTTCGCTGCGGCTAATCTTGAATAATCGCTAATTTATGACTGATATCACAATCGCCCTGTCAAAAGGGCGAATTTTTGAAGACACCGCGCCTTTACTCAGAGCGGCCGGCATTGAAGCGCTGGATGATCCGGAAACATCGCGCAAGCTGATTCTCTCCACCAATCGCGCCAATGTCCGCCTGATTATTGTGCGCGCATCGGATGTGCCGACTTATGTGCAATATGGCGCGGCGGATCTCGGCATTGCCGGTAAGGACGTGCTGCTGGAGCATGGCGGAGCCGGTCTTTATCAGCCTCTGGATCTCAATATTGCACGCTGCCGCATGATGGTCGCCGCGCCGGAAGGTTTTGATTATGAATCGGCGGTACGGCAAGGCGCGCGGCTGCGCATTGCCACCAAATATGTGCAAACCGCGCGCGAACACTTTGCCGGCAAAGGCGTTCATGTTGATCTGATTAAATTGTACGGATCGATGGAACTGGCTCCGCTGGTCGGTCTGGCCGATGCCATTGTCGATCTCGTATCCAGCGGCAATACATTAAAAGCCAATAATCTCAAGGCAGTGGAAGAGATCATGCCGATCTCGTCCAGACTGATTATCAACCAGGCGGCGTTAAAACTGAAAAGAGACGCCATTCAGCCGGTGCTGGATGCATTCTCCGC
This sequence comes from uncultured Nitrosomonas sp., assembly GCA_964509635.1. Classification (GTDB taxonomy): domain Bacteria; phylum Pseudomonadota; class Gammaproteobacteria; order Burkholderiales; family Nitrosomonadaceae; genus Nitrosomonas. The sequence goes on from CAZDYN010000016.1 coordinate 1,933, forward strand.
CGCCGTTAAAAAATAAGCCCGACCCGCAACCCGTATTGATCCGGAATTTGCCCATACCATGATTCAAGTAAAACGATTCAACTCAACAGACGCCAGCTTCGATTGCGATCTCGAAAAACTATTGGCCTTTGAGAATGCGCAGGATGATGCGGTCGACTCGACCGCAGCGAAAATCCTTGCCGATATCAGAACCCGCAAAGATGCCGCGTTGATTGAATATACCAACCGTTTTGACAGGCTCTCCGTAACCTCCGGCAAGGATCTCGAGCTTACACAGGATCAACTGCGGCAATCCCTGGCAGCCTTACCGCCCATCCAGCGCACGGCACTGGAACAAGCCGCGGAACGGGTGCGCGGTTATCACGAAAAACAGCAATTAAATTCATGGCAGTACACCGATTCGGATGATACCCTGCTGGGCCAGAAGATCACCCCGCTGGATCGCGTGGGCCTCTATGTCCCCGGCGGCAAGGCCTCTTATCCTTCTTCCGTGTTGATGAACGCCATCCCGGCCAAGGTTGCGGGAGTGGAAGAATTAATCATGGTGGTGCCGACACCAGGCGGGGAAAGAAACGACATGGTCCTGGCTGCGGCGGCGATCAGCAAGGTGGACCGGGTTTTTACCATAGGCGGCGCGCAAGCTGTCGGTGCATTGGCCTATGGCACTGAAACGGTGCCGCAGGTTGACAAGATCGTCGGCCCCGGAAATGCGTATGTCGCCGCCGCCAAGCGCCGTGTATTCGGCATTGTTGGCATTGACATGGTTGCCGGTCCGTCTGAAATTCTCGTGATCTGCGATGGCCGGACCGATCCCGACTGGATCGCTATGGATTTGTTTTCCCAGGCGGAACACGATGAATTGGCCCAGTCGATCTTATTATGCCCCGACGCGGCATTTCTCGAACGGGTCATGCAGAGCATCGAAAATCTCCTGCCCGGAATGCCGCGCAAGGACGTGATTCGCGCTTCACTGGAAAATCGCGGCGCGCTGATTCAGGTTCAGAATCTGGATGAAGCCTGTGCGATCGCAAACAAAATCGCCCCCGAACATCTGGAATTATCCATCGAGCAGCCGCAAATCTGGGTCAACAAAATCCGCCATGCCGGTGCGATTTTCCTCGGCCGCTATGCCTGCGAGTCATTGGGCGATTACTGCGCCGGACCCAATCACGTGCTGCCGACATCACGCACCGCACGGTTTTCCTCCCCATTGGGTGTGTATGATTTTCAAAAGCGCAGCAGCCTCATACAGGTCTCGCAAAAAGGCGCTGCAAAACTGGGGGAAATTGCCTCGATTCTGGCCAACGGAGAAGGGTTGCAAGCGCATGCCCTGGCAGCGGAATACCGCTATAAAAACCGCTGATTCCGGCATCATTACCGCGATAACTTATTGATAACTGCGGAATTGAATCATGACAGTTATCACCTCGCGCGACCATCCGCTCATCAAACAACTGATCAAGCTGGAAAGCTCGGCGCAATATCGCAGAAAGGCAGGTTTAACGCTGCTTGACGGCATCCATCTGGTTCAAATCTACTGTTCGGTGCTGGGCGCCCCCAGGAATCTGATCGTCAGTCAATCCTATTTCGAAGATACCGGGAACAAGCGTTTCCTGAATATCCTGCTTGGCAATACCCCGCCGAAAATAACCGTCGTCAGCAATGCGCTATTCCGCGCCATAGCCCCCGTCAAAACACCGGCCGGAATTCTCGCGCTCATTGCAATTCCTGAACTGAAGAAGGAAATCAGCAGCGCAAAAGAAATTTTTAGTGTTTTACTGGAGTCCATTCAAGATCCCGGCAATCTGGGTTCGATTTTACGTTCCGCAGCCGCCGCGAATGTGAAGAATGTTTATCTATCCAGGCAATGCACCGACGCCTGGTCGCCCAAAACGTTACGGGCCGCCATGGGCGCGCACTTCTTCCTGCGTATTCATGAAAATAGCGACCTGCAAATGATTGCATTGCAATTTGCCGGCACTGTTGTAGCCACGTCCATACAGGCTACCAGGAATCTTTTTGAGATTCCGTTATCAGGACCGGTTGCATTTGTGTTCGGTAATGAAGGCGCGGGGTTATCGAAAGAAATGGTACAAGCCGCGGATGAAAATATCGTTATTCCCATGCCCGGAAAAACTGAATCGTTAAATGCCGCCGCAGCGGCCGCGATCTGCTTTTTTGAAAAAGTCCGTCAGGATAAAACAGCCGGAGCCTCTCCCGCTATTGGAACAAAATAATGCAGCGGTGTATCATACCGCACCCGATAACACAGTAACTTTGGAGCCTGCATGAAAATTTCGCTTTTATCCTTCCTCGTCCTGATTGGATGTCTGCTATTCAACCCGGCCAATGTCATGGCGCTGCACCATGAACCGCCCGATGCGCAGGCATCCAGTGGAAAAATGCCCGGCAATGAGGGAAGAGTTGTTTCCGTCATCGACACCACGGGTTATACGTATATGGAATTGGAAAATAGCGGCAACAAGTTCTGGATTGCCGCTCCGACCACCAAAGTCAACAAAGGTGATCACATCCGTTTCGTGGAAAGCATGGTGATGACAAACTTTACCAGCAAGACACTGAATCGCACCTTCAGTACGCTCATTTTCGTCACTTCCACTGAAATCAAGAAGTAACTGCTCAGGTCACATCAGTGAAGCCGATCAATAGTTTATTCTTGAGGCGTTTCAGTTCATCCCGGTACTGTGCCGCTTGTTCGAATTCCAGATTCTTGGCGGCATTCAGCATTTTCTTTTCAACGCGTTGAATCTCTTTGGCCAGTTGCGATTCGCTCATGGCATCATAGCGCGCCTGCACCTGTGCGGCTTTGAGATTCTGTTGCGCTGATTCATGGTTATAAACACCGTCGATCAGGTCTTTAATCCGTTTATGCACCGATCGCGGCGTTATATGGTTTTGCAGGTTATGCTGTACTTGCCTGTCGCGCCGGCGATTGGTTTCATCAATCGCAAAGCGCATGGATTTGGTAATTCTGTCGGCATAAAGAATCGCCGTGCCGTTGATGTGACGCGCGGCACGGCCGATGGTCTGAATCAATGATCTTTCGGAACGCAGAAAACCTTCCTTGTCGGCATCCAATATCGCGACCAATGAAACTTCCGGAATATCCAGGCCTTCGCGCAGCAAGTTAATGCCGATCAGAACGTCAAATTGTCCCAGACGCAAATCACGGATGATTTCAACACGCTCAACCGTATCGATATCGGAATGCAGATAACGCACCTTGATTTGATGCTCGGAAAAATAGTCCGTTAAATCCTCTGACATGCGCTTGGTCAGCGTGGTGACCAGAACGCGTTCATTCTTGGCCGTACGCAACCTGACTTCGGACATCAAGTCATCCACCTGCGTAGTCACCGGGCGCACTTCAATCACCGGATCGACCAGACCCGTTGGCCGCACCACCTGCTCGACCACCTGGCCGCTATGGTGTTTCTCATAATCGGCGGGGGTCGCCGAAACGAACACCGTTTGCGGCATCCTTTTTTCAAATTCCTCGAACCGCAGCGGACGGTTATCCAGGGCGGATGGCAAACGAAACCCATAATTCACCAGATTCTCCTTACGTGAACGATCACCTTTATACATTCCACCGACCTGAGGCACGGTGACATGGCTTTCATCGATAATCATCAAAGCATTGTCCGGCAGATAATCAAGCAGCGTCGGCGGCGGCTCGCCCGGATTCTTGCCGGAGAGATGGCGTGAATAATTTTCAATGCCCTTGCAGAAACCCAATTCATTGAGCATTTCCAGATCAAATCGCGTGCGCTGTTCAATGCGTTGCGCTTCAACCAGCCGTTGCTCCTGATAGAAATATTCCAGCCGTTCACGCAATTCGGCCTTGATGGTTTCCATCGCGCGAAGTGTGGTGCTCCGGGGCGTAACATAATGGCTGGAAGGATAGACCGTGTAGCGCGATAATTTTTGCAGCATACGGCCGGTCAACGGATCAAATAATGACAGACCATCCACTTGATCATCGAATAGTGACACGCGCACCGCGGCCTCCGAGCTTTCCGCCGGAAAAACATCCACCACATCGCCCCGCACGCGGAATACGCCGCGTTTAAACTCCAATTCGTTGCGATCGTATTGCATCTCGGTCAAGCGCTTAATAATGTCACGCTGGGAAATTTTCTCTCCGTTGCGCAAATGCAGAATCATTCCGTGATAATCCACCGGATCGCCGATACCGTAGATACACGATACGGTTGCGACGATGATGGCGTCATCCCGTTCCAGCAAAGATTTTGTGGCGGATAAACGCATCTGTTCAATATGCTCATTAATGCTGGAATCTTTTTCGATAAACAGATCGCGGGCCGGTACATACGCTTCCGGCTGATAGTAATCGTAATAAGACACAAAGTACTCGATTGCATTTTCAGGAAAAAATTCACGCATCTCGGCATATAGTTGCGCCGCCAGCGTTTTATTCGGTGCGATCAAAATCGCCGGACGGCCAAGACGGGCGATCATGTTGGCAATCGTATAGGTCTTACCGGAACCGGTAACTCCCAGTAGCGTCTGGAATGCCAAGCCGTCGTTAATACCCTCAACCAATTGCGCAATTGCAACTGGCTGGTCACCTGCCGGTTCAAATGCCTGATGTAATTTGTATGGACTATTGGGGAAGGTTGCGATCACAGGTATAATTCCAATATTGAATTGTTTCTTCGTGTCATTTTAACATGCCGGTCTATCTATTTTAGTGCGAGGATTTTTGTGGAACTCTCTAGCCGCGTTCAAACTATTAAGCCATCCCCTACCCTTGCTGTTACCGCTCGAGCTGCCAAGCTCAAAGCCGAAGGCAAAGATATTATTGGATTGGGAGCGGGCGAACCCGATTTCGATACACCTCAGCATATTAAAGATGCCGCCATCATTGCAATCAATAAAGGCCTGACCAAATACACCGCTGTTGGCGGCACACCCGGCTTAAAGAATGCAATTATCGCCAAGTTCAAGCGCGAAAATAATTTTGATTTCGATGCCAAACAAATTCTGGTTTCCTGCGGCGGCAAGCAGAGTTTTTTTAATCTGGTATTATCCGTGATCAATCCCGGAGATGAGGTCATCATCCCGGCGCCTTATTGGGTTTCCTACCCTGATATTGTGTTAATTGCTGAAGGCAAGCCGGTTTTTATCAATACCGGTATCGAGCAGAATTTTAAAATTTCCGCGCAGCAGCTCGAAGCAGTAATTACGCCCAAGACAAAAATGTTCGTCATCAATAGCCCCAGCAATCCATCGGGAGCAGTCTATACCCTTGATGAGCTGAAGGCATTGGGTGAGGTGTTACGCAAACATCCACAAATTCTGATCGCCACGGACGATATGTACGAGCATATCCTGTTATCGGATCAAAAATTTATCAATATCGTCAATGCCTGCCCGGATCTATTCCCGCAAACTGTCGTTCTCAATGGCGTTTCCAAGGCTTATTCAATGACCGGATGGCGAATCGGCTATTGCGGCGGACCTGCGCATATCATCACTGCGATGGAGAATATTCAATCGCAAAGCACCTCGAATCCCAGTTCCATCTCTCAGGCGGCCGCCGAAGCGGCATTAAACGGCGATCAATCCTGTATGAATCCGATGATCGCAGCATTCAAAGAACGCAATATCTTTGTAACCGGGCAGTTGAATCAGATGAATGGCGTCCACTGCTTATCTTCTGTCGGCGCGTTTTATGCATTTGCAGACATTCGTGAATCGATCAATGACTTATACAGCAAGAATTTGATTGGCGCGCCAAATGACATCATGTTTAGTGAGTATTTGCTGGAAAATGCAGGGGTTGCTGTAGTCCCCGGCTCTGCATTCGGGTGTGACGGCTATATGCGTTTGTCCTTTGCTACTTCAATGGAAAACCTGAAGCAAGCATTAAGCCGTATTAAAAACCTGCTGAAATAGCCGTATCAGCTCAGCAGACATATATTCATACTTTTTAATGAAAACCGGCAACGGCCGCTTTTTTGGTCTTTCCGGCGCGCGAAGGGATATTGCACAGACCGCACACATGATTGGAATGAATTTCCAGGGAATGCACGATAAACTTGCCGTGACAACTGACACAAGGCGCTATACACAATACGCCGCTTTCAACAAAACGCACCAGAGTCCAGGCACGCGTCAGGCTTAACACTCTTTCCAGCTGATTGACATTGATGTGTTCCATGTAAAGCCTATAACTCTTTATCAGCGCATCAATGCCTTCAATTCCGGCATTCGCTGTCACATAGTTGTATATATTGATAAACAATGAAGAATGCATATTCGGCTGCCAGCTCATGAACCAATCTTCCGAATATGGCAGCATCCCTTTAGGAGGAGATACCCCTCTGATCTCTTTATAGAGCTTAACCAATCTTTCGCGGCTCAAATCAGTATTCATTTCCAGAACTTGTAGCCGGGCGCCCAGTTCGATTAATTCAGTCGCAAGTTGAATCTGCTTTGCTTCGGTTAAAATGCTTCGATTACGCATGATGTACCCCTTTTTTCGTCTACTAGCTTCTAGGCAATCGCTTCCGCCGGTTTTCCCGCCATTAAAATAGCGGCATGCGATCTGGCCACTGACTGATCGCGATTATCACCCGATAGCATTTCAGCAATCAAGCGATCATCAAAACGGAAACGGCAAAGTAACATATTTGAAGCAGCCATTTTAATTAACTGCGCGGAAGTTAATTTATCCAGAATATCAGCCAGATCCTGATTAATTCCCAATCGATACATCGCGGATATTTTATCATCGCGCAGCATCTGTTTAGCCAGCAACAGATAATTCAAATTGATGTCTCTGATCTCATCCAGAATTTGATTAGCTTCCATTTCATCACCCCTTTAGATTAAAAAAGATCGCAAATGCGTAGGTGAGATTTTCAATTATGCGGACGCGGAAGTAAATGGAAGTAAAGCTTAAACGAAGTTAGGTAATCTTCTTATCACAATGTAGGAATCTCGCCTACATTGCAAAAACGCAGCTTTATCAGGATTAGGGATCTTCAGTGCCATGAACCAGCCGTTCTCATGCTACGGCCCGGCGTTGCTCTAGCAAAAGAAGTATAGTGCTAGCAATAATCGGCCTACTAAAAGGGTGAGCTTGCACCTTATCGCATCTCAAATTGAGACAGAAAATCAAACTGCTCTTTGGTTTCAATTCCTGCCGCAAAAACCGGAAAGTCCAAGCTCATGGCCAATGCAATGATTAGCGGAGATGATCCTTGAGCTATCAGGATAAGAAATCATATCATGTGTTAATGAATGGTCTATCTTCAGAATATCAAGGGAAAAACACTTTAAATAGTGTAATGCCGAATAACCGGTATCCAAATTATCCGCAGCGATCCTGAGATCCCTATCTTTGAGTGACTGGACAACCTGAATACTTGTTTCGTCATCCCGCATCAGGGTTGACTCGGAAATTTCCGGTTCCAATGAATCGGGAGGCAATCCTGTCTCATCAAGTACCTGCGTAACATTGTACAAAAGCTGTGCTTGATCCAGATTTCCCATTAGATAAATTTTTTAATGGAAGCCATCAGAATAAATTGTTAAAGATCAGCATGATTTGTCAAATTAAGCCGGATGACAAGCGAATGGCGTGGATGGTGGCCTGGCGATTGCAGCTATTGATTATCAGGCACCGGGCTGGAACCGGCGGATGCGGGGGAGTGTCCGCCAAGAGAATCTGCGTCCGGAAACGATCCTGACCGCTCTGAATTACAGCCGCTTACACTGCTGCAATAGGCAATGCCCATCTACCGGAATCCCGGCCAGATGGGCATTGATGATTTTTGTTTTTGGAAACATTTGACTGACTTTGCCCTGTCGATCACTTGCAGTGATGGGATAAGTTTTGTAGCACTAAAAAGTGATAGTAACCAGCAAAACTTAAACAACATAAGGACATTGGTAAGATTTTTTCAGTCTAGAGTACGCCGTAAACAATTGCTCCGATAACAATAAAAGCAGCTACCGAAATGAAGAACAATCTTAAAACCTGTGCATCTGTTTCTCTTCTGTTGATCTCGCTCATAACTAATCTCCTTATTTAAGGTATTTCTTTGTTAAGAATTAAAACCGATAAGCTATCGGCCTTCCTGCTTGCACAATCACAAAAACTTGTAATCGTGGACTTTATCTCCGCTCCTCAAATTCACTCTTCCAGAGATCCTTAACTTGTGGAACCGAGCATGTTATTCGCAGTCATCTTGCACCGCCAAGATCACTGCGTCCGCAAATTCTAACCCACATTTAACAACAATGAAAGTATTGAAATTAAGCAGCCCCTCTTTACTGAAAAAATTCACGCAACCTGAGGCACTATGTCCGCCTGCTAACCAGCTTACGCAGCAACCGCTTCAGACTGTTTTCATTCATTGATTTTTGAGTATTCCCCCGGATAAAAATCATTTCTACAACGCCAGAGGTTTAACATAACCGGTCAGCTCAAGATACCCGCGCCCGGCAGGCTGATTATCCCGGATCAGTGTCACAGCGCCTTCCCAATAAACCGCTCCGGTTGATTGGCGCGCATCCAGTTCCTGATCATCCAGCAAGGGTGTAAGCTGCCATTCAATTTCACCGGTGCGAATATGCATGGCAACAGGATAAACCGCTTCGGTATGCGGCGATTGCCAGGTACGAATGGGGGTGAATTCCACCTGTTCCGGATTGAAAAATCTCACATTCCCGGATGCATCGCGCAAAGCTGCGTAGGCCCAGACTTTACCGCCGTTCTTATGGCGTATTTGAAAAGCCATCAAAGCTGAGCCATCATCCAGATTGGCGCCGACCCAATCCCAGCCATCCGCATCGGAATCAAGATAGGCGGTCGACCATTCATGATCGAGCCAGGCACGTCCGCTGACCGTAACGGGCTTACCATGACGAAAAACCGTGCCGGTTACGTTTAGATGCGGCTCGCTGTAATAATAACTCGCCTGCTCTGGTTTCGGTCCTTTGCGGGAAAATCCCTCTTGATCTTGCAGCATCACCATTTGTGTCGGCGCCAGCGATAACCGCAAACCAAAATCGCTGGTCTGCATATCCACCTGATAGCGCCCGTCCTGCTCGCGCACGAGCGTCCAATCATCCAGCTTCACATCGGTATTCCCCTGTCTGGCATAAGCCAGATCAAAGCCTTCCCGTGCAGTCTTTTCAGACTGCACCAATTTACCCGCTGCGGGATCCGACAAGGCGAGATGCGCGATAATCAAGTATTTTGCTGCAAAGCGGCTCGGATTATCGTGATTCTGATCCGTTGCATAGCGGAAGAAAGTAACTTGGAAACCCAGTGGCTTCTTATCTTCCGTCTCCAACCAGCCGGTGATATACCACCATTCAATGCGGAAATCCTGATGTGCACCGTAATCATGCGGAAAAGTCAGCTTATGGTCCGGCACAACCGGCAGCAGCCGGGAAGACTCAGCGGCAGTCCCGGCAGCAACCAGGCTTAATGCCAGCATGATCATACTGACAAAACGGGAAAAATAACATGTACCGGTATTTTTAACTTGCAACATCACCAATCCTCCCGCACAGCACGTATGACATGGCCGGAAACTGCCTGCCGTCCGGCCAGCAGTGCCGTCAATGCCGCTGAAGCCAGCATAATCGCCGCGATCATCGTCAACCAGCCCCACGGTAGATGCAATTGCATCGTCCAATGAAAGGACTGCGGATTGACGATAAAAACCAGAATCAGACTGATACCCCAGCCCAATACAAAACCCAATACAACCCCAAGTACAGTCAACAAACCGCCTTCCGCAGCCAGCATCGCAAGAATCTGCCGGCGCATGACACCAATATGCCGCAACATGCCAAACTCCTTGGCACGTGCCAATGTCTGCGCGGAGAAACTCGCCGCCACCCCAAGTAACCCGATCACCACCGCCACCATTTCGAGCAAATACGTCACCGCAAAACTCCGGTCAAAAATTTCCAGGCTCAATGCACGCAGTTCGCTCGATCTGGATATCTCCAGCGCCGCACCGAACGGCAGTTGACGCAAGCTCGCAATGGCCGCATCTGGTGCCGTTCCTGTTTGCAGCCACAACGCAACCGTATTGACACTCAAATCCCCCGTCAATCGCCGATAATCCGCCAACTGTATCTGAATAGCGCCAAATTGACGGCCATAATCCCGCCATACGCCGGCAACCACAAACTCACTGGATGTCGCGCCAACCGGCAAAGTCACCCTCTCCCCAACCCGGTAACCATATAAATCCACCATCGCTTCAGACACCCAGACCGGCATCACATTCTCCGGCAGCGATCCCGGCGCAATTACGTCATCCGTCAGCGGTAATGTATTACGGGGATCCGTCCTATCGACGGGGCGGGCAAACAAAGTGATTTCCGGCCGGCTGGTATTCAGTGACAACTGCTGCGTACGGGAAAAATCCATCCGGTCAAAACCGGGCAGCTCAGCGATCGCCTTCTGCGCATCGGGTTGAAAATCGCCTTGATCGCCAATTGCAGCGGCACGCACATACAAGTCAGCCGGTAGCACACGCCCCAGCCAGCCATCGATCGATACGCGGAAACTCGTCACCATGATAGCCATTGCAACCATCAGGCTAAAACTGGCCAGTATACCGCCCAACGCAATCGCAGCCTGGTTCGGCGCATTGGCCAGACGCGCCAGCACCAGTGTGAAGACAGCGCCCATCCGGTCATGCTGTAACCGCTTCGACAAAGCCGCAAACACCCATGCGGCAAACCGCGGCATCAGCGCGATACCGCCGATCAGCAGCAATGCAATCGCCAGATAGCCGAACACCGGCAGCTCATAAACGGGCGGCAATTGGGTAAACAATAACGCAACCGATAAACAAATCACCGCAAACCATGGTGAAGACAATTTTGCCATGGCCCTATCCTCACTGCCGGATCGCAATGCCAGAGCAGGTTTGACACGAACAGCCTCCACCGCTGGGGTAAAGCTCCCCAGCAGCGTGACACCCAGACCCACGCCAAAAAACAACAAGGCATCCCAGGGATCAAAATAAATATCCGGTTTGATGCCCGGAAAGAAGTTAGTGCCCAGATCTCCGCCCAAAAACCGGATCGCCATCACTGCAACGGCATAGCCCAGTCCCAATCCGAGCAGCGCGCCCATTACCCCCAGAATTCCACCTTCGATCATGATTTGCCGTAACAACTGCTGCCGCGTGAAGCCCAGCACGCGCAACAATGCAAATTGCTGACGCCGCCGGATAACCGATAATACCTGCGTGGAAAATACCAGAAAGGTGCCGGTAAACAGCGCCACCAGAGCGAGCATATTCAGGTTAACGCGATAAGCGCGCGACATGTTGGCAACCCGCGTTTCCTGATCCATTGCCTCTGTGACCCAATAGGACTCACCTAATTCTTCAGCCAGCTTGAGCTTAAACGCCGCGTGATTGACGCCTTCCTTCAGTTTCAATTCGATCCGTGACAATTGTCCGAGCTGCCCAAAACGCCACTGCGCCGCGCCGATATCCATCACTGCAATGCGCTGCCCGGCGCGTGCGCGCACCAAGCCACCCGCCACGCGCAGCGTGATGGTTTGCAATCCGGCATGCAGTTGCAGCAAACCGCCTTGTTCAATCTGCAGCCATTCCATCGCCGCCGGAGATAAAAAAATCGCATCGCCGGCCAGCCGGTCCAGCGTTTTTCCTTCCGCGGGCAATCCCAGCAGATCGGGCGAAATCTGCGCCGCGCGGAACATGTCGATAGCGATGATTTTCAGCTTATGATCATTTCTGTTCCGCTGCCTGTCCGGCACGGCCACATCCAATTCCAGAACCGGATTCGCTAACGCGACGCCTTCATGATTGGCCAGCAGGGGATACAACGATTCGTCAAAATAGGCTCTCCGCCCGCGCACCTGCAAATCCGATTGCCCGGAAAGGCTTTTGCTGGCGGCGGAAAATTCGTTGAACGCTGCCGTATTGATTAAATGGATCGAAAATGCCATGGCCACACCGATGGCAATGGCGATAAGCGCTACAGCCACTTGCACGGCATGCGCGCGCCATTCACCCAGCAGCAGCCAGCGGGATAACGATACCGGTTTCATACGCTGCGTCCTGATTGCGCCGGGCACAAGCCATTCCTGGTCAAGTTTAGTACCGCATCCGCCGTAGCGGCGGCGGCATGCGAATGTGTCACGATAATACCGGTAGCGCCATTTGCCTTGATCTCCCTGCGCATCAGCTGCAGAATCTCATGCGCCGTATCCGGATCGAGATTACCGGTCGGCTCGTCCGCCAGCACCAGCTTGGGCCGGTGTATCAACGCCCGGGCAATCGCGACACGCTGCAATTCACCACCGGAGAGTTGCCGTGGAAAATGATGCCCGCGATCGCGCAACCCCACATCCGCCAGCATCTGTTCAACACGATCCGTTGCCACGCCATTCAACAATAAGGGCAAGGCGATATTCTGAGACAAGGTCAAATGCGGCAACACATGAAACGCCTGAAAGATGAAGCCGAAGTGTTCGCGCCGCAACTGTGTAGCCGCGTCATCGTCCAGCGCTGAAATGGCGGTACCGTTAATGCGGATCTCGCCCGAATCCGGCGTATCCAAACCGGCAATCAGATTCAACAATGTCGATTTGCCCACACCGGAATCACCCATAATAGCCACGTATTCCCCCGCTTTGAGGGTATACGTTAAATTGATCAGCACCTTCCGCCCTTCGGCATAGGCCTTATTGATATTGCATAGCTCAAGCATACGCGCCAACACCACAAAACATTTTCATGAAATCCTCTATAGTCCGAAAAAAGAACGATGCTTTATTTAGCATGGCAATTTATGCTTAAATGTACCATGTCAGCAAAATACTTTTTTAAAAAATACAGGAGAATCACATGGCACGAGCCAGCGCACGTCATATTCTGGTCAAAACCGAAGAACAATGTAACAACCTGAAGGCAGAAATCGAGAATGGCGCCAATTTTGGCGAATTAGCGCAAGAACATTCTTTATGTCCATCCGGCAAACAGGGCGGTGAGCTGGGAGAATTTGGCCGCGGACAAATGGTGAAAGAATTCGATACGGTTGTTTTCAGTGCACCCGTGGGTGAAGTGCAGGGCCCGGTAAAAACGCAGTTCGGCTATCATTTGGTGGAAGTCACCCAACGTAGCGACTAATTCTCATAGGCTCAATTAATCGCAAAAGCCGCAATCACGTTATGCCGGATACAGCGCCGTCAGCACGCATCGATACCGCCAGAATCCGTCTGCTGACGGGAATCAACCCCGCGCAGGCACTGGGTTTTGCCGTCAGTTATTTAATGACCAAACCGGCCTTCGCATGCTTGCCGTTCGGACATTGGTCCCGCGTTCTGGTCGGACAAATTAACCGCGGCCACTATCTCATTGCCTCGGATGGTGAACGCATCGTCGGGTTTATCGGCTGGGCACTGACTACTCAGGAGAAGGGTGATATGTGGCTGGCTGAACGGGGCGAACTCGCCTTCGAGGACAGCAAAGCTGGTGAGATCCTGCTAATCAACGCATGGGCGGCGGAATCCAACGATGTAACGCAAATCATCCTGCAGCGGTTGCGCGAAATCGGTCAGACTCAGAAGATGATCTATTTCAAGCGCCTCTACCCGGATGGCCGCACCCGCCCCGTACGTCTCAGCGTCAATGCCTTCGTCGACGCACATATCCGCGCCGCCCGGACCGACGAGAAATCCGGCAACTAAGCATCTGCCAAAAGCACTCAGTTCGCCATTCGAGATGCTAACGCAGCCCTCCGCTTCTCAAATCTTTATAAAATTCGGATTTGACTCGATCCACATAACTAATCAGATTATTCTTTGACAAACCATATTCCTTCAAGGGCGATTCAATCGGACAACCGATGATATTAATCAGATGCCCAAAAGCAGATGCATCCAGCGTTGTGGGCTGGTTTCCCAGAAAATATCTCTTGTCTCCAAGACTGACAGATAAAGCATCAATATCCTGCTTACCGAGT
>CAZDYN010000017.1:0-7405 GCA_964509635.1 uncultured Nitrosomonas sp.
TTTCCGCAATCGCCAGCGCAATACCGGCGAGACTCATGATATTGGAATTGATGCCAAGTTGCGCCATGGCGATGAAGGCGATCAGCACACCGATCGGCAGCATGATGATCGCCACCAGCGCGCTGCGCGCATGCATCAGGAATATCGCGCACACCAGCGCCACGATGACGATCTGCTCGATGAATACTTCCTTCAGCGTCGCTATGGCACGATGAATCAGTTCGGAACGGTTGTAAACCGATGTCACCGCAACATCCGCGGGCAAGCCGGATCTGATCTGGTCGATTTTTGCTTCCAGGTCATGAATGACATCCAGCGCATTCTCGCCATAGCGCGCCACCGCGATGCCGGAAACCGCTTCGCCTTCACCGTTCAGCTCCGTAATGCCGCGGCGTTCGCCGGGAATCAGTTCCACGCGGGCGATATCGCGCAACAACACCGGCTTGCCGATATGCGCCCTGACCACCAGATTCTCCAGATCGCTGATGCCGCGCAGATAACCCCTGCCGCGCACCATGTATTCGGTTTCCGCCAGTTCGATCACGCGCCCGCCGACATCGCGGTTGCTGGCGGCAATCACTTCGGTGATGCGTTTTAACGGAATGTCATACGCCTGCAGGCGGCGCGGATCGACCGTGATCTGATAGGTTTTGACAAAGCCGCCGACGCTGGCGACTTCCGACACGCCATGCGTGGTGGTTAATTGATAGCGCAGGAACCAGTCCTGGATGGTGCGCAATTCGTCCAGCGTGCGGTCTTTGCCCGTAACAACATATTGGTAAATCCAGCCGACGCCGGTTGCATCCGGACCGAGCGCGGGGCGCACATCGCGAGGCAACTGGCTGGCGGCAAAATTCAGATATTCCAGTACACGCGAGCGCGCCCAGTAAATATCGGTGCCGTCTTCAAAAATGACATAGATGAACGAAACCCCGAAGGCCGACAAACCGCGCACCACTTTTGCGCGCGGCACCGCCAGCATGGCCGTGGTGAGCGGATAGGTAACCTGATCCTCGACTACTTGCGGCGCCTGGCCGGGATATTCGGTATAAATGATGACCTGCACATCGGATAAATCGGGAATGGCATCGACCGGCATTTTCCATAATGCATAGATACCCCAGCCGGTGATAAAGGCCGTGCTGAGCAACACCAGGAAAACATTGCGGATCGACCATTCAATCACGTGCTTGAGCATGGCGCTACTCCCTAGTGATCGTGAAAGGTATCCGCTGACTGGATACGCACAATGACAAATTCACCGGCCGGTTCCTCGGCGATTTCAAAAATGACTTTCTGTCCCGGCTTGAACGATTGCAGCAAGGCGGGTTCCAGGAAGCGGAAATCCATCGTCATGGCCGGCCACCGCAGGCTTTCAATCGGGCCGTGCGCAAGGGTTACCGTCGCATGCGTGAAATCAATCGCTTCAATGCGCCCTTCGCCGCGGTATTGCACTTGCGAAGACGACAAAACCGCTGAACTGGGTGCGATTTCCTGTTCACCGGTCACCGGATAATAAGTGGTATGGCCAAAACTGTTGAGCGCGCTTTTGAAATTGCTTTCCGCATCAATCAGAAAATTCGCCTTGACCACCACGGCTTCCCCGGCGCGCAACCCGCCCAGCACTTCGGCATAGCCATCGGCATGCAGGCCGAGCTTCACCGTGCGCGGCTCAAAACGGCCCGCGCCGAGATCTACCAGCACCACGCGGCGGGTTCCGGTATCCAGCACGGCGGAATCCGGCACGGTCAGCACTTTATTCTTGCTGTGAAACGACGCGAATTCGACCCGTGCATACATGTCGGGCTTCAAGATGCCATCGGGGTTGGTCAGCACGATGCGCACGATGGCGGTGCGCGTCTCCGGCGTCACCGCCGGATAAATAAATGCCACCTCACCGTTGAAAACCTTATCGGGATAGGCATCCACCCGAATGGTCACCAGCTGGCCGGGATGAATCATGCCGAGATCCTGCTCGAACACATCGGCCAGCATCCACACGCTCGACAAATCAGCGATTTGATACAGCATTTCTCCCGGCATGAAGCGTTGCCCTTCGACCGCCTTCTTTTCCAGCACCACGCCGCCGGCTTGCGAACGCACAGTCAGGTACTGCCGCACTTCATCGCTTTGCTGCAAGCGCCGCAACTCGGCTTCCGCGATATCCCAGTTGCGCAGTTTCTGCAGCGCGCCGGCCACCAACCGCTGCATCGCGGCGCGCACGTCGGCATCGCCATCCGCAACGGATTGCAGTCCTCTTGCCGCGATCAGATATTCCTGCTGCGCGCTGATCAGCTCAGGACTGTATACATCCATCAGCGCGTCGCCTTTCTTGACCGCCTGCCCGGTGGTATTGACGTGCAGCCGGTGAATCCAGCCTTCAAACTTGGTCACTACGGTGTATTGTTTACGTTCATCGGCTTGCACGGTCGCAACGGCCCGCACGGTACGGATCAGTTCGCGCAAGGCCGCCGCTTCGGTGCGCACGCCGAGCTTCTGCACCTTTTCCGCGCTGATGGTCACGGCGTTTTGATCCGCGGGCGGCTCACCACCTTCATAAACCGGCAGATAATCCATCCCCATCGGATCTTTTTTGGGTACCGGAGAGGTATCGGGCAACCCCATGGGATTGCGGTAATAAAGAATTTTTCGCGCATCGCTGGCTGCCTGGGATGCAGCGCCCCCGGTTGCCGGTTGCGGCTGCGTATTTCCCCACCAGTAACCGGCGGCCAGTGCGATGATCAGCGCAATACCCGCGCCGATTGGTTTAATCATGGATTGCATAGCAAGCTCCGTAATGGGTAACCGTTAGTGCTGCTTCTTGCCAGCCAGAAAATCAATTTCCGCCAGCGCCTTGTTGTAATTGGCCATCGCGGTGATGAGATTGGTCTCAAAATCAAATACCGTCATCTGATTATCCAGCAAGGTCAGAAAATCAACCCGGTTCACCTGATAGGCCGTCAATGCGGACTCAACAGTCAGTTTCGCCTGCGGCAGAATGGCTGTTTGATAGAGCTTGATCGATTTCAGGCTCTGCTCGGCCATGGCGATCTGCTGCCGCAATCTTGCCGCGATTTCATTACTTTGCGCCTCATATAAACTGATTGTCTGATCGCGCATCGCCTGCGCTTCCATGATGCGCGGCTCGATTTTATTGCCGCGCCATACCGGCAGATTGACGGCCACCGTCATGCTAACCATGTCGTCGCGCCGCATACCGTCCAGCATGTTATCGCGCTGTCCATACGAAAAACGCACATCGAAATCCGGGTAGTAGGCCCTGCGCGCCAGATCAACGGATTTCTCGTTGCGCGCAATCAGGCTTTGCAGTGCCAGCAGCTGCGGACGTTGCGCCAAGGCGTCCTGCTGCAATGTTTCCAGCACCAGGGGAACCTCCTGCGTCTGCAACGGCACCGGTAGCGGAATCTCACCCCGTGTGCTGCGCCCCAGGGCGCGAACCAGTTCCGCTTCGAAGGCCGGTTGCTCGCGCGCCAGACCCAGCAGCCTGTCCTGCATCCGCGATACTTGCGTTTGCGCTTTCAATACATCCGCCTGGCTGCCCTGTCCGATCTGATAGCGTCCCTCGGCAATGCGCAGAAAGTGCTCCAGCGTTTGCTTATTTTTCTCAACCAGTTTGATCATTTCCAGCGTAAGCCCCAGATCAAAATAAACGGTTTTAAGATCGTGCACGACACGGTTAACCGTTTCATGGTAGCCCTGATCAATCGCTTCGGCATCCTTGCTGGCAACCTCCCGGCGCAATCCGCGTTTGCCAGGAAACGGCAGGCGCTGGGACAGGCCGATCATTTTCATCGTCATATCCTCGCGGTTAAACGGCGACGAAGCTAAAGGCGCGTTGATCACGCCGGCTTCGAGCATGGGATCGTCCAGTGCTTGCGCCGGAGCTATGCGTTGCCGTGCGGCTTCGCGCTCCTGCTGCGCCGCCTGGATTTCCGGATTGTTTTCCAGCGCTTCCGCGATCAAGTCCGGCAGCACTGTTTCAGGGTACGAAGCAGATGCTGCAAAGGTTTTTTGCGCCACAGCGCGCGTCAGAACCACTGCTTCAGTCTTATCCGCAACCGCTTCGTGTCCCCGCACGGCCGTTGCGGCTGTGCCGGCAATCAGCAGCAGCACGATCATGCCGGCGCGGTTCATCGCGGCCTCCCGGCGGAATGCTGTTGCCGCGGATGCGTTTTAATAACAAATGAAAGGAACATACGAGCCTCCTGGCAGGTAATCTCATCGGTTCTACTACCGGTTGATGAACCGATTCATGATGGTTTGCGGTCATGCACTGCCTGCGCGGCACTCATTTAAGCGCGGCGCTAATGCAACAAACAGCTTTTTTGCCTGAATGACAGGCGGAGTTCTAAAGGGAAGCGGGTAATGGAGGGCGTTGCGGCTGTTCCGGAATAAATGACGTGAAACCGGAATTTAATGAAATGACAGCAGAAATATTGTCAACGAGCACCGGTCCAGTGTAACCGGACAGAATCAGCGTATTACTGTAGGCATTACAAGAAGTATCGTCGCATGGCAGACTGTCTAGCCAATGATCGGTTGCATTCTCGGCCGTCTGCTTATGACAAGCATCATGATGATGGCTGTCGCTGGTTATCGTTGCCGGGTCATGCTGATGGATGAAGTTTTTTTCCTGCACGCACACTGATAAAACAGCCGCTGCAGCGCCTTGCAATGGCAGCCACAGCATGAAGAAAACCAATAACCATTTATAGTTGTGTGCATTCATGTTTTTTATTATAAACAATTTCCGGATTTGACAAACAAAATCCGCAAAAATCACACGCGGATCAATGCGGTTGAACGGGTGTCCGCAACTGCCGGTACTGCTGCTCGTAATGGCTGGCCTTGGTTTGGTCGCCAATAAGCCTTGCCGCCTGAGCCGCGCGATAAAGACCATTGCGGCGATTCGGCGTGCGTAGCAGCGCGGCTTCGAGCGCCTGCAGCGCTTCATCGGGCCGTTTCAATTCCAGCAGCAGCTCGCCCAGCAATTCCCTGGCGGGTATGATTGCGCCCGGCGTGACATTGTCCTTTTCGCTTGCATCTTCCAGTTCGGCCGAAGCACGCATGAATTTCACGGCTTCTTCCGCTTTGCCTTCCCCATGAGCCATCCAGGCCGCCAGCGCCAGGCGCTGGATTTCGATTTGATCGGCGGTATAGTCTTTATTGGCCACCCTATCGGCATCGCGCAATACCTCCAGCCGTTGCAGACTGTGCCGGGCAACATCCGCTTGTCCGCTTCTGGCAGCGCCCAAGCCGCGAGCAAAATGCGTGATGGCCTCGCACCAGCCAAATTGATTCCAGGGAAAAGCGGCCGGACTGACGATTAATCCCGCGGCCTCGCGCCATTCGCCGCGTTCCAGCGCATACCGTGCCGGAATCGCAGCAAATGCGTAAGCGGAAGTGGTATTTTCCGGCTGCGCTTTTTGAATGCCGCGCAGTTCTTGCAGGATTTCCCTGGCTTTTTCCGTCTCACCGGTTTGCAGATAGGCATACATCATATAGTCCATAAAGTGAAACTGCTGATCCCAGGTTCCGGTCACAGCGTTTTCCCGGGCATAGTCTTTTGCCGCATGATACGCCGCCAGATTGGATTGCGCCGCCTCCGGCCACTGCCCCAGCCGGATGAAAATATGCGACGGCATGTGCAGCGCGTGCGGCACGGCCGGAGCGATCTGCGCGTACGTTTGGGCTGCGCTGAGCCCGAGTCCGGCCAATCCGGGATAATCGCTGCCGTGAATGATGTAATGCGCCACGCCGGGATGATCCGGTTCGTGCTCCAGCACCTTTTGCAGCAAATCCAGCGCCTTCTTCTGCCGGGCATAAGTCTTGTCCTTTGGAGCAGCCGTGGAGATCAGCGCCAGGGCGTAAAACACCGCAGCTTCCCGGTCATCCGGGTTTTGCATCCAGACCTGTTCCATGGCGTTTTGATACGCGAGCTTCCGGGCGCCGTAATCCGCTTTTTCATCGCCTTGGTACAAGGATGCAACCGCCGCAAGATAGGCTTTTTCCCGCTCCGTTTTGATCACGCGCTTTTCCGCCTGTTGCAGCGCTTCGCGTCCCTGTTGCAATTCCGCTGCGGCCGGGGGTGTGGCCCATAACTGGTGATAAAGGCTCATTGCAATACCCCAGTAGCCCATGACGCAGGCGGGATCGGTGACGGTCACCTGACGGAACATCTTTCCGGCCTCGTCGTACCAGAAGGAATGCAACATCGCGACCGCCTGATTAAACTGTGCTTGCGCTACCGGCGAGCATGAAACCGGGAAAGTGACTTTTCCCAATTTTTCCTCATCGAAAGCGCCTGAATGGCGGTGATCGCCGTCTGCCCGCAACAAACCCGCAGACATCAAGGCAAGGATAAAAATAATGGATACGGCTGTTTTCATGGTATAGCTCCAACAATTGAAATAGATCGACGGGATAAATAATCAGCATTCATCCCGATGACATCGGGTTATTGGCCACCGCGCGGCATTGACCTGCGCACACGGACCTGCGGATGGCTCGCACCGCGCACTTCGATAACCGCTTGCGCGCTATCTTCACCGGCCAAAGACGCCAGAATCGGACATTCCGGGCGATCATCGCCGTGGCAATGCGTCATCAATTGCGACACTGCCTGAGCCATCGATTCCAGTTCAGTGATCCTCTCCTTCAGTTCTGCCAGATGCGCTGCGGCAAGCTGCTTGACCTCGCGCGCCGGTCGTTGCCGGTCGTGCCATAACGACAGCAATTGCTTGATTTGCGCGGTACTGAAACCGGCCGTGCGCGCCCGGCGGATAAACCGCAAGGTATGAATGTCGCGTTCATCATAATGGCGATAGCCTGAGTAAGAACGCGCCGCTTCCGCAATGAGGCCGATCGCCTCGTAGTGACGGATCATTTTTGCCGATACGCCTGAAGCGCGCGCTGCCTGTCCAATATTCATGCCGTCACCTCAATGATAAGCATGCGCGAGCGCATGACCGCGGCCTCGTGCGATAAGCCAGCGATTGACCGGAAAAGTGGCAATGCCTGCAATAACCAAGGCACTCACCAGGCTGCCCCAGAACAGCAACGAATCGAGTGATGAATTCATCGCGCCCGGAATCATCAGCATCATCAGATTATCGGCGATCTCCATGATGGCAATCGAAGCCGTATCGGCCGCAAGAGCGGTACGCATGGCCGTTTTGTAGCTGTATCCTGCGCGTAGAATAGGCAGCATGGTCAACAGGTAACCGGACAGAAAGGCGAGCGCTATCGCAAGTGCTATCGTTTCCGCACTGCTCCAGCCTAGCACCGTTCCAATCACCATACCGGCGACTTCACCGATCGCACAGCCCGACAGGCAGTGCACGGTCGCCATCACGGCAATACCGTTAAGCGATTGTTCTTTATG
>CAZDYN010000017.1:7505-15895 GCA_964509635.1 uncultured Nitrosomonas sp.
ACAGGCAGTGCACGGTCGCCATCACGGCAATACCGTTAAGCGATTGTTCTTTATGATGATGCAAATGATTTTCCATGTTCAACTCCTGATTCATTGGTTTAAGGAGTGCCGATACTGAAGCTTCCCATCGTTGGAATGTCAAGCGCCAAATCTCAATAAACCCTAATCAAACTTGAACTACCCCGAATTTCGGGGTGACAAATGTAAGTTATTCGGGTCTTTTAGTGTACTAAAAGGATTTCAGCATCAAAGCACGGATAACTTGGAAAAAAAGCTGCTCAATTTCATTGTTGTGGTACACAAAAAAATAATATAGTACTATCTTTATCAGGGGTATTTATTATTGATAACCATGGAGCATACATACTATGAGAATTACAAGCATACTGATAATCGTTTTCGGTTTATTGGGTTTCCTGACTTCATGCGCACAATTGAATCCCCATCCGATGGATATGTCACAAGCTATTCAAAAAGCGACAACTCATGCCGATCATGAAGCGCTGGCTAAACATTATGAAGATGCTGCCAGGGAAATGCAGTCAAAGGTACAGGAACATCAGAAAATGCTTGAGCAATATGAATCAAACACCTCTCACTATGGCAAACGGGCATTAGATTTACAATCGCATTGCCGGAACTTAATTAATACGTATGAACAAGCTGTAAAAGCTAACATGGATATGGCAAACTCTCACCGAGCAATGGCCGCAGAGATTAAATAATTTTAGTATCTGATGACAGAAACGCTCGGATGACTCGAGCGTTTCTTTTTTTAATCTACGCAACTGAACCACCCGTGCTTTTCAAACGAGGCGTTTTCACCCAATTCTGCTTGCCGCGCGTTGCGGTCAAAAGCATGAAGCGAATTGCAAAATAACCTTTTAATGCTAATCTGCGGCATCAATCATTCCGATACTTTCATGAACATTATGTCCGTCAGTCAAAGCAACTATGGCCAGGTGGCTTAAACACTTACTTCTTGGCGTTTTTGCCGGTCTGCTGGGCGTTATCGTTCATTTGTCACCCGCAGGTTTATGGCTGGAAGAGAAGTTTGGTCTGTACTGGCTATTTCATTTACGCGGCGCTGTGACAGCACCGGAAAATGTCATGATTGTGGCCATTGACCAGCCGTCTGCCACCCGCCTCAATTTGCCTGTGACACCGCGTTTGTGGCCGCGCAATTTGCACGCGCAGCTCATTGAGCAATTATCCCAGGCTGGCGCGCGCATCATTGTGTTCGATCTTATTTTTGACACACCCGGCGCTGTAGCGGCGCATGATGAAAAACTGGCGATCAGTATGAAAGCGGCGGGTAACATAGTACTGGTTGAAAGATGGGTTTATGAAGATACGGCTCTGCACATGGATGAGTACCGGCGGAATCATGATCGTGTGATCAAAGAAGGGCCTATTCAACTTTTACCGTTTATCGCAGATGCCATCAAGGCGCACGCGCCTTTTCCCTTGCCCAAAATGGAAAGAGTCAATGATTACTGGGTGTTTAAGGCCGATGCCGGTGATATCCCCACGATACCCGCCGTGGTTCTGCAAATTTTCGCTTTACCGCTGTATGAGGATTTTGTCCGGTTGTTGCGGGAAGTCAATCCGGCTTATGCCGCAAGCTTGCCTCGCAGCGGAGAACCTTTCGATATTGAGGATTTGATTTTCACACTGCGCAATCTGTTTCTTGGTGATCCCCGGATGACGGCAAACCTGCAGACAGCGTTAAACCGCGACGCCAGCCTCGATCCCGCGAAAAAACTGATTCTTCATGCGCTACTTAATCTCTATTCGGAAGACGGCACCCGTTACCTCAATTTCTATGGCCCGCCGCGCAGCATCGTAACCATACCGTATTACCAAATCCTGCAACAGAATCATCAATCCGCAGCGATGGATTTAAAAGACAAGGTGGTATTTGTCGGTTTTTCAGCAGCAACGCAGCCGGAGCAGGATCTTGTCCGGGATGATTATCACACGGTATTCTCGAATCCCGACGGGCTTTACATCAGCGGAGTCGAGATTGCCGCCACTGCGTTTGCCAATTTGTTGGAAAACAAACCCGTCAGGCCCTTTCCGCTCACCGGCAGCATAGGCATGCTATTTGTATTGGGCCTCGGATTGGGTATCATTTTTATGGCATTGCCTAACCAGACCGCCGTCATGGCCAGCATCGCGCTGATTGGCTTCTATGCGGCAGGCGCATATTATTATTTCAGGGAAGCCGGCGTCTGGCTGCCTGTCGTGAATCCGCTTATCGCGCAATTGCCGGTTGCCCTATTCGGCGCCACCTTGCTCAAATATTACGAAGCCAGGCGTGAACGCCAGCAATTACAGGAAGCTTTCGGGTATTTTCTGCCGCAACGGGTTGTTAATGATATCGCCAAAAACGCAGGCGCCATGGCATTGACCAATCAATTGGTTTATGGCGCATGCCTGGCAACCGATGCTGAAAAATATACCGCATTGGCGGAGAGACTGGAGCCGCAGCAGCTCGGCCAATTGATGAATGAATATTATGCCGTTTTGTTCGAATCTGTCAGGCAGCATCATGGCACCATCTCCGATGTCGTCGGAGACGCCATGCTGGCAATCTGGGCTAAAACCTCGGCCAATACCGATCTGAGAAAAAAAGCTTGTCATGCATGTCTGGATATTGCCGCAGCGACCGAGCGTTTTAATCGCAACGGTAACCGGCCGCAATTGCCTACGCGCATGGGGCTGCATTTTGGCGAAATGTTATTGGGCAATATCGGCGCACTCCATCATTATGAATACCGCGCGGTCGGAGACATCGTGAATACGGCCAACCGTATCCAGGGCGTAAATAAATACCTGGGCACCCGTTTGCTGGTATCCAGCGAGGTTGTAACCGGACTGGATGAATTCCTGATACGCCCACTGGGGGATTTTCTGCTGTCTGGAAAATCCTCGCCGGTCAATCTGGCTGAATTGGTAGCGCGCAAGCAGTCAGCCAGTCAACAGCAATTATGGTTATGTGATGTGTTTGCCCGGGCCCTGCATGCTTATCAAAACCAGCAATGGATCGCGGCCTGCCATGGTTTCTCGGAAATTTTGAACGCGCTGCCGGATGATGGCCCGGCACGATTCTTTTTAAGCATTTGCCAGCGCAATCAATCAGCGCCACCTCCCGGTTCATGGAATCCGGTCATCCGTATCGAGGCCAAATAATCGATTCATGCCAGGTTTACAGCGAGCGTCCTTTTCCATTCATTAAGGAGACTCTGAATAACTCGCATTTGTCATTCCAGACGCAGTGAGGAATCTTTAATAATCAATGTAATAGATTTCTCACTCTGGCTCGAAATGACACTTGTTCAGGGCTTCCTTAACTGATTGGCGCGCGTTTTGTCACCGGTAAAAATCCGGATTAGTCATCAGCATCTATACCGGTTTGATTTTTATCAATCCGTTCAATATCCAAGCTAGTGCCAAGGTTATTTCTCTCGTATAATCAAATTTCCGCTTGAATCAGAATTTGAAGATGAATTCCTTCGGGCTGAGGGCCGCGCGTCAGAACGCACTCCAGAATCTGGAATAATAATAAAGAAACATGAAAATATGCCGGGGAATTGAGCGTCACCTAAACAGCCAGGGAAGTTCAGCAGCAATACTGGCGGTATTTTTCTTATTCATGCTTTTGGGTAGTATCGATAAAACGTATGCTGCAGAATCCTGTGAGTCAGCGGTGGCCAGAATTATTTCCATTCAAGGCATGATTGAATTGCGCCGCGCCCATCAAACAAGCTGGCAGCCAGCGGCAATGCAAACCGCCATCTGTCCGGGTGACACCATCCGGGCACGCTCACATAGCCGGGCGGCGCTTCTGTTAAGCAATGCAAGTGTGCTGCGACTGGATCAGAAAACAAGCATGACTTTCCCCAGAGCGGAGAACAGCGAAAGCGCTTCACTGCTGGATTTATTTTCCGGGGCGATCCATATCATCACCCGCACGCCCAAGCCATTTAAAGTCAGGACGCCATTCGTCAATGCAGGTGTTGATGGCACTGAATTTTTTGCGGGTGTGGATGACAACAGCGCAAAGCTGGTTATTTTTGAGGGAACAGTCAGTGTCAGTAATGACCAAGGCAGTCTGAGCCTCTCCGGTCATGAAGCGGCCATCACTGCACGCGACGCTGCGCCGCGGAAGGTCAGCATCATCAATCCGGCCGATGCCGTCCAGTGGGCCTTATATTATCCCGCCATCATCCATTATCAGTCCGGCGGACTTGCAAATGAGCTGACGGCACTGCCGGAATTAACGCGATCGATCGAACTTAACCGGCAAGGAAAAGCTTTCGAAGCCTTAGCGTTGCTCGATGCCATTTCACCTCAGGATGACACGGTCAATCTTCAGTTGTACCGGGCAGGTCTTTTACTGGCCGTGGGTCAGGCGGACGAAGCCAGAACAAGCATCGGCGCAGTACTGGCCACACAACCGGATAACAGCGATGCGCATGCATTATTAGCCATGATCGCGGTGGTTCAGAACGACAAGGAACTCGCGCTGGAACTGGCCACACGCGCCACAGCCCTGAACAGAAGTTCCCCCGCAGCAATCCTTGCACTCTCGTATGCGCAACAGGCGCATTTTAAAATTGAAGAAGCATTGGCCAGCGTTCAACATGCAACGGCGGCAGACCCGGATAACGCACTGGCATGGGCGAGACTGGCCGAGTTACAGATGGCCGCCGGTAATCCGGAGCGCGCCCTGGAAGCCGCGCGGCAGGCCGTGAATCTGAATTCCGGCATTGCCAGGACGCAAACGGTATTAGGTTTTGCTCATCTACTGCAAATTCACACGCAACAAGCGAAAACGGTATTTTCCGCCGCCATCATGCTGGATCAGACGGACCCCATGCCCAGATTGGGTATGGGATTGGCGCTGATACGCGAAGGCAGGCTTGAAGCCGGCCGCATAGAACTGGAAATTGCTGCCAGCCTCGATCCTGCCAGCTCGCTGATTCGCAGTTACCTGGGCAAAGCCTACTTTGAAGAAAAGCGTTACTCACTGGCCGGTACGCAATTTGATCTGGCGAAAGAAAAGGACCCCAATGACCCGACCCCTTGGTTTTATGATGCGATTCAGAAACAAACACAAAACAGACCTGTTGAAGCACTAAAAGATCTACAGAAATCGATTGAACTGAACAATAACCGCGCAGTATACCGGTCAAAATTTTTGCTGGATCAGGATGAAGCGGCACGTGGATCGAGTCTGGCAAGAATTTACGATAACTTGGGTTTTGAAAAACGCGCCCTAGTGGAATCAGCGAAATCCCTTAGTATTGATCCGGCCAGTCATTCTGCGCATCGCTTCCTTTCAGATGCCTACATGAACGTTCCTCAACACGAAATTGCGCGAGTGAGCGAATTGCTGCAAGCCCAGCTTTTACAACCAATCAATATTAATCCTGTGCAACCACATCTGGCAGTGGCCGACCTCAACATTATCACTGCTACGGGCCCATCTGCAGTGGGTTTTAACGAATTCTCCCCGCTACTGGAACGTAACAGACCACAGCTTGTTGCTTCAGGTATTGCCGGCAGTCAGGGCACTTTAGGAAACGAAGCCGTATTCTCAGCACTGTATGATCGTACTTCAATTAGCTTGGGACAATTTCATCACGAGACCAATGGGTTTCGAGAAAACAATGATCAGAAACACAATATCTATAATGTATTTATACAGCATGCGCTTACTAATAAATTCAATATACAGGCAGAAATCAGAACTCGCAAAACCGAGCATGGCGATCTGATTCTGGATGGAGATCCTAAAAAGGATTTCAGCAAAGATCAAAGACGTGAACTTGAGCAGGATTTTGCGCGCCTAGGATCGCGTTATCAATTAACTCCGCAGCAAGATGTAATCGCATCCATTATTTTTACTAAACGCAACGAAAATAGAATTCCACCCAATCCGGGCATTCCGGTACCGATGGAAGCATCTTTCTTGAGAGATACTGGATATATGGTGGAAGTACAGCATCTGCTCAGAAATGAACGCTTCAATACCATATCAGGTTTTAGCTCATATCAAGTGGATGCCAAACAACATATAACAACAGACTTTTCTCCCATTGGAACCCAATTTACCTCCGAGAGAAACGATCCCAACGCAATACGGGAGCGAAGCAAAGGGTATATTTATACAAACTTCAACTTTATTAAAAATTTAAACCTAACACTTGGTTTTAGTTATGACTCTTTTAGCGAAGGAGAAAGAAACAGCACGTTAAACATTGACAAATTTAATCCTAAATTCGGTTTGCAATATGATGTAACCAGTAACTTGCGTTTCCGTCTTGCGTGGTTCGAAACAGTTAAATCCGCTTTAATTGCGAATCAAACACTTGAGCCAACACAAGTTACGGGTTTTAATCAGTTCTTCGATGATTTTAATGGAACAAAAGCAAGACGAAATGGAGCAGGTTTGGATATGCTTATTGCAAAAAACACATACGCGGGGATTGAAGCATCCACACGCCATCTTGAAAGTCCCGTTTTTCTCGGTCAGAATTATTTTGAAAGACAAAATGAAGAGCTCTATCAAGCATATATTTATTGGTTACCTCACCCCAACTGGAGTATCAAAGGGGAATCGAAATATGAGAAATATACGCGCAAACAAGCACAAACGTTAGGGAGTAATAATGACCCGACACAAATTGAGAATTGGAGTTTCCCGATTAACATCAGCTTTTTCAGCCCGCTGGGATTTCAAGCCAATCTTACAGGAACCAATGTATGGCAAAATTTGCAGCGCCCTGAGGGGCATGCATTAAAAACCGGGACTCATGATTTTTTCATACTTGATACTGCTATTGGCTACCGGCTTCCCAAGCGAAGAGGAATAATAAATATTGGAGTAAATAATATTCTCGATCAAGAGTTTACTTATAGGAGCTATAATTTTCAATTAAATGAATACAGAGTTTCGCGATTCATTCCAACACGAGCAATCTTTGCTAGTGTCAACTTAAATTTTTAAAAAAAGGGGGAAATTCAGTGAAAATCTCACTAACTATCGCCGTTACCATTCTGAGCGTATTGGCACTGACCGGATATACTAATCATTCCTTCGCAAGCAGCAATTCGACCGAAAATTATCAGCAAATTACAATTTCAAAGAAATTATTTGATCTTTTAACTGAGAAGAAAGTTGATAAGATAAATGCTATTGTGGCCACTGATGATATAGGTAATGAAATTTATATTGATTTAACTGCCATAGAGGATTTTCCTAACGATACAATTTCCCCGTTGCAGGAAAACCAAGTATCAGCAGCAACAGCATCAACATGCCCACCACTTTATCCATCTGAACCTACAAACTGTATCTGGATAGGCTGGAAAGCAGCTGGCAATGAGGGGGGTCAATACCTGCCGTATCATTGTCATTGCTATCGATAAAATCCGAATTTGTAAGCTTCGTGCATTATAAAAATAAAAAAAGCACATCAGGGTTCCTGATGTGCTTTTTTTGCAAATTACTTGATGAATCGATTATTTTACAGCAGTGGAATAATCAGCAATGCCACGATGTTAATAATCTTGATCAATGGGTTAATCGCCGGGCCTGCAGTATCCTTATAAGGATCACCCACCGTATCGCCCGTCACTGATGCTTTGTGAGCTTCGCTGCCTTTACCGCCGAAATGCCCATCCTCGATATGCTTCTTCGCATTATCCCAGGCACCGCCGCCGGTTGTCATTGAAATCGCAACAAACAGGCCGGTTACGATGGAACCCATCAAAACACCGCCCAGGGCTTGCGGGCCCAGAATCACACCGACCAGCAACGGAATCAGTACAGGTAATAATGAAGGAATCATCATTTCCTTGATCGCTGCTTTGGTCAGCATATCCACTGCGCGTGAATAATCCGGCTTGGCCGTACCTTCCATGATACCGGGAATTTCCTTGAACTGACGGCGCACTTCAATGACCACTGAACTTGCGGCACGTCCGACAGCTTCCATTGACATGGCACCGAACAAGTAAGGAATCATACCGCCGATGAACAGACCGATAATGACCATGTGATTGGATAAATCAAAGGTCAGCGCATGCCCGGCATGTTCCAGCGCGTGGGTATAGTCAGCAAACAGCACCAGTGCGGCCAGACCAGCAGAACCAATTGCATAACCTTTGGTAACAGCTTTGGTTGTATTTCCAACCGCATCCAAAGGATCGGTAATAGCGCGCACCGAATCAGGCATTTCAGACATCTCGGCAATACCGCCCGCATTATCCGTAATCGGACCATATGCATCCAGTGCGACGATAATCCCGGTCATGGATAACATCGCTGTTGCAGCAATCGCGATCGACGGCGGACTTGTCCGCGGTTGCCTGGACGG
>CAZDYN010000018.1:0-15609 GCA_964509635.1 uncultured Nitrosomonas sp.
AGCATCCGCTGCAATTGGTGTTTGTCTGCGCCATGTGGCTGACCGGCTTTGATGCGCCGACACTTTCAACGCTGTATCTCGACAAGCCGATGCAGGGCCATACGCTGATGCAGACCATCGCCCGCGCCAATCGCGTGACGTCGTGGAAGATCAACGAGGTGGAGAAGCGCAATGGCGAAATCGTGGATTACTACAATGTGTTCCGCAACATGAAACTGGCGCTGAAAGATTACGCGCAAGGCGGCGATGAGACCGAACCGCCGGTCAAGGAAAAAGCGGAACTGTTTCGTTTGCTGGACGATGCGATTGCACAAGGCTTTGCGTTTTGCCACGAAAAGGCGGTTGCGTTGCGCGAGGTGCTGGGAAGCGCTGATGTATTCAAGCAGGTCGGGCGATTTGA
This sequence comes from uncultured Nitrosomonas sp., assembly GCA_964509635.1. Classification (GTDB taxonomy): domain Bacteria; phylum Pseudomonadota; class Gammaproteobacteria; order Burkholderiales; family Nitrosomonadaceae; genus Nitrosomonas. The sequence continues at coordinate 401 of CAZDYN010000018.1, forward strand.
GTCGTTTGCCAATACCTTGCTGGCCAACGACGAATGGCGCAGGAGCTTCAACGTGTATGAGAACACCATCACGTCGCTGTATGAGGCGTGCAAGCCGGAGGTTCTGGGAACACGGCAAGGGGCGCGAGGTGGCGGCGTTCCAGTATCTGCGCGGCGTGATCGAAGCGCATATCGAACAGAAAGACATCGACGCGATCAGCCGGAAGATTGCCGAGCTGCTGGATGAAAGTGTGGTGGTGGATGGCGCGGAAATGCTTAAATCACAACAGAAAGATGCGGAATATCAGATTATTCAAAAGGGCAAAACCTGGGATTTGAGCAAAATCAATTTCGACAAATTGCGCGAGGAATTCAAACAAGCGGCTTACAAACATATCGAGATCGCCGATCTGCGCGCTTTTTTGCAGCATAAACTGGAGTTGATGCTGCAACAGAATGCAACGCGAACAGATTTTGCCCAGCGCTTGCAGCAGATCATTGACACCTACAACGCCGGCGGCTCATCGACCGAAAACTACTATGAAGATCTGATGCAATTCACCGGGGATTTGCGCGCGGAGGATGAGCGCCATATCCGCGAGAGCTTGACCGAGGATGAACTGGAGCTGTTCGATTTGCTGAAAAAAGACACGATGACGCAGGACGAAACGCAAAAAGTAAAACTGGCCGCGAAAGCGTTGCTGCGTCGCTTACTGCAAGAGCGCCCCCGCGTGCTGGTGCAGGACTGGTACAAGGATACGCAAACGCAAAAAACAGTTCGATCGGCGGTCGAGCAGGTACTTGATCGCAATTTGCCGGAGAGTTATGACCGCGTGCTGTTTCGCGAGAAATGCGACAATGTGTTTCATCTGGTGCTGGAATATGCCAGCCATGGCCGGAAGTGGGCGGCTTAGCAGGCTGCTGAAAAACTGCCTGCGGTGTTGATTCCCCAGATTCCTTGCCGCGTCCGGAATGATAAGGGGGTATTCCAAAGCCCCCCCTGAAAGCATTACCCTTACTTCAATGAAAACTCTGCCCGGCTGCCTTTCTTCTCATCGCTTTCTCCGGTTTCATGGGCGCCCACGACAAAAATACGCTCGCTGGCAATTTCACCATCCTCGACCAGCCAGTTGCGCGCGGCCACGGCGCGGTTTTCTGCCAGCACTTGCAAGTCGTTATCGTTAATCACGGTATGCGCCAGCATGAGTTGTTCCATTTCGGCATCCGGCAGACTTTTAGCCAGGCCGATGACATTTTTGGGTTTCTCGAAAGTTTCCTTTTTGTAGGCCATCTTAAGATACTTGCTGTATTCCTCCGGGGTTAAGGTGACGTCCGCGATGGCGCCGCTGGCGATGCCTTGACCGGCGTCTTCGGCTAATTTCTGCGCTTTTATTTTATTTTGCAGCAGCGCGAGTTTCAATCCTTCATGATCTTCAACCGGATCAACGTGACCGGAAATTTCCAGCCGCAGCGACGGCCGATCCTTCAGAATCCCGGCCAAGGCTTGCAGGCGCTGGAGTGATTCCGCATCAATATCCGCAAAACCGGGGGTAAAGGAAATTTCGGATAATTCCGCGCCGCCTTCCAATACTGAACCCAGCAATGCAAACGGTGAAGTGATCGCCTTGGTGATCAGATTGATGAATGCTTCAAAAATAATATCGCCCAGGTTAAAACGGGGATCATTAATGGACCCTTTGAGCGGCAGGTGCAGATTGATTTCACCCCGGCGGTTTTTAAGCAGCGTGATGGCCAGGTCGAGCGGCAGAGACACGGCATTTTCGCTGTCGATTTTATCGCCCAGGGTAAATTGATCCAGAAAGATCTGATTGTCGGCTGTTAAAGCGCCCTTCTCGATCTGATAGTTTACGTCCGCCGACAGCTTACCCTTCTCAATCCCGTAACCGATGTATTTTCCGGAGTAAGGGCTAAAGGGCGGCAGATCGATATTTTTTACCTTGGCGATGATATCCAGCGACAATTCGGCACTGAACGGATCCATCGTGCCGCTGATTTCCAGCGGCGCTGTTTTGCTGACCATGCCGTGGATATCGATTTTTCCGGATTTACCGGGATACAGCGGGCCGATCTGCCCCGAGAGCCCGCTCAGATTGGCGCGGTAATTCGGTTTAATGAACCGGTCATTGAAATTGATGCTGCCGTGTTGCAGAAAAATCTTGTCAATATGGATCGGTGTCACGGCTTCTACACCGGCTTCGTCGTTTGCGGCGGGCCCGGCAGCGGCAACCGGTATTGCAGGTTGCGCTGCCGGTTCCTGCTGAATGATTTGCCGGAGGTTAAGACTGCCATCCGGCAGAATGGTCATGCGCGCATAAAAGTCGCCCAAGTGGATGGTACTGATATCCAACAGCAGCGGATCGCTGGTAAAGCTGAGCTGGCCGATGTCCAGTCTTTTCCAGCGCAACAGATCATGCGCGGCTTTGGGATTGAAGATATTGAAATTTGCCAGCTTGCCCTGGCCGGTGGCGTGAATTTTCACCGGGGTGCCGCTTGCCTTGATATTGCCTGTGAAGGAAACATCCCCGCTGGTGAGCAATGCGGTTAGTTTGTCGCCCAGCCAGCCCTGTAAAGACACCAGATCAACGGCGTCAAGACTGAGCATTACGTCCGCTGCCAGCGGTGACCAGGCAAGAGAGCCATTGGCTTTAATATTGCCGCGCTGGTTAACCTGCGCTTGCAGTGAGAGATTCAAGGGGTTGACGCCATCCGGATCGATGTTGTCCAGTGCCAGATCCAGTGAATTGACAATCATCGGCGCCACTTTTGTCAGCGTGAGATCTTCATAGCGCAGCGTGGCCGCTTTGAATTGTAAGCTTTTGATCTGCGGCGTCCAGGGCGCGCGGGGGGGGGAAGATTGCGTCTTGCCGTTATCCATCGGTGCGGACGCGCGCGCTTCCGGCTCCTTTCCGGCAATTTGGATTGCGCTGGCGTTATGCGCGGGTTTTCTGGCAGGGATGGGAATGGGCATCCGCGCCTGTGTCTGTGTCTGTGTCTGTGCCTGTGTCTGTGTCTGTGCCTGTGTCTGTGTCTGTGCCTGTGTCTGTGCCTGTGTCTGTGCCTGTGTCTGTGTCTGTGCCTGTGCCTGTGTCTGTGTCTGTGTCTGTGTCTGTGCCTGTGCCTGTGCCTGCATCTGCGCAGAACTGAAAAGCTGCGCGATATCGATATCGCCTTGCGCATCGCGGCGCAGTGTCGTGTTAAAACCATCCAGAGTGATAACACCCAGTGCAATTTGCTGTGATGCTGTATTGACGGTAATGTCCGGGGCGGTTAGCCTGGCAAGCGATATTGCCGGTTCGTTTTCGCCATCGCGTGTCAGCGCGGCTTGCCCGATATTGAGCTTGAGCCGTGAAGGTTTCTTGCCGGCCAGGGCGGCCTGCGTCAACGTGACATGCAATGTCTTCAGATTCGCCTGATACGGCGCGGCCACGGCGCTGTTCTTAAATGCTAATTGCCGGATTGCCGTGCTGCCGGTTAACGTGATGTCCGGGGCTTTACCGGATTCCTGCGAGAATGTCAGCAGCAGATCGCTGTCATAGTAGCCCGAAAGCAGCCGGATGCCTTGCGGCAGGGATAGGTACGAACCGAATCGCATTAAATCAATGTTGTTGATCTTTACGGCCAGCGTCGCTTCCTGGCAAGCGGCAAAAGGGTTTATTTTGCCGTCGAGCGAGAAAGGCGAGCCGTTAATTTTCGCGCTGAAATGCGGTTCTATCCAATTCGTTTGAATGCTATCCAGATTGGCAACAACTGGAATGCCCAGGTTTATTTCGCTGATTGCATGTTTGGTATTTTTGTGGCGGTCGAGCAATTCAAGATGACCGCCTTGAATCGTGATATTGCTGATGGAAAACGGGCTGATTTGATCAGGTCCGGTTTTTTCCTCATCGGCAGGCTGATTGAATTGTTCCAGCAAGTCGGAAACATTGAACCGGTCCGCGCTTTCCCGGACCAGGCGCAGTTGCGGATCCGCCAGCGTGACCGCCGTGATGACGGGCGCGCGATGTCTGAGCGATTCCATACTCAGATCGACATGCAGTTTGCTGAAGGAAAAAAGCGCTGCGCTCGATTCATCTGAGCCCGCTTTTTCTCCAACGCGAAAATCCCGCAGGATCAATTCCAGTGTACCCAGCTTTAATTCCAGGGAAGCCAGTGTAACCGGACGCTGCAAGTGCCCGGACAGGCGTATCTCCAGTTGGGATTTGGCATAACCGGGGAGCCAGAATATGATGAGCAGCGCCAGTATGCCGGCCAATGCGGCTATCACGCCGAGAGTGATGCCGAGACGCTTGTATCGGGTGAAACGTTGCTGCTGTATGGTCGTAGTCATGGCAGTGCCCTATCAAGTTCTACAGCGGATTTGCGAAAATTCTAAATCATTATGGACAGTGGATGCAGAGTTTGTGACATAAATTTCCAAACTGGAAGCCTATTGAGCTATTTGTAAGCAGCGGAAAACCAGCTCCGATAGCGCAACAGGCTTTAACAGATTGTTAATGGTGCGAACCCGCTTTCAGGCCGATTAATTCAACATCAAAAATCAACATCGCATCCGGCGGAATGACATTGCCGGCGCCGCGTGAGCCATAAGCCATGGACGGCGGGATAATCAACGTGCGTTGCCCGCCGACTTTCATGCCGGTAACGCCTTGATCCCAGCCTTTAATGACGCGCCCCGCGCCGAGCATGAAAGAAAAATGTTCCTTGCGATCATAGGAGCTGTCAAATTTCTTGCCCTTTTTGTCCGGTGCATTTTCATCATAAAGCCAGCCGGTATAATGCACATTGACAGTTTTGCCAATTTCGGCTTCCTCGCCGGTACCGACCACGGTATCGATTTTCTGAAATGCGGAAACGTCGGCGGCGGCATGCTCTTTATAAGCCAAAGCAGCCTGGGATGCCACTAACAGCGGCAGCAGTAAGATACTTAAGTTGAATAGTGTTTTTATAGTACGCATGATTTCCTCAAGAAAAAAATTGAATCCGGTTAATGCTAACGCTTAATCCTTAACCCGCTAGCCCGAATATTTCATAAATTCGCGTGATGATCACGCAGGATTTTGATTAATAGTGCAATTTTGAGAAAGAGTGGTGTAATGATTCATACACCCGACCGCGCAAAATCTTTCTTATTAATCAAAAGACAAGTGAGGGCACGTGTCAATTTATGAAATATTCGGGCTAGTATTATAGCCGGTAACGTTAATTCTTTAGCAGCGGCTGTTTGGATTGATCGTTTGCTTTTGGGTTGATCAAAATCACTTTAATAGTGATATAGTAATAATTCCTCAATTTCTACAGCGCGTTAATTTAACTGCGTAAAAAATGATGCAAGCATCCGAGCCACGAGAAGCAAGCCAGAATGTGCAGCAAGCGGAAAACCGGCAAACAGCCGATTTGTTATGCCTGCATGACTCGCCTTTTGTGCGTTTCCTGTATTTAGGCGCTGGTTTTCTGTCATTATTCCTGGGTGTATTAGGGGCCGTTTTGCCGGTATTACCCACAACACCCTTTGTGCTGCTGGCAGCAGCCTGTTTTGCACGGGGCTCCGAGCGTTTTCATCGCAAACTGCTGGAGAATTCCATAGCGGGCCCGATCATTCGTGAATGGCAACTGTATCACAGCATCCCGTATCGCGTTAAACGCTGGGTTTATTTTTTGATGACCTTATCATTCGGCAGTTCCATTTTAATAGTACCGGAGCCATGGCAAAAACTGATGCTGGTTATCATTGGCAGTATATTGGCTTTCTATATCTGGCGGATTCCAGCAAGAAACAACTGATTTCTCTAAAAGTTATTCATTGCACAGTTTTTCAGCATAACTGGGTTAACAATGCAGGCGAATTCATTCTCGGTTGCGGTATTAACGTTGATTGCGAGCGCATCGCACATGCGCTTTGAAGATAAAGAGCTAAAATATTCCCATGAATGAAGAAGAAAAATCACCGGATTTCGACTTTGATCATTGGTCCGGAATTGCCCGGCAGGAGCCTGAGAAATTTGAATTAATGCGTCAGCAATTAATCAGCGATCTAATAGCGCAGGCACCCGCGCATCTCAAGCCGCGCATGACCGGATTGCAATGGCAGGTCGATCAGATCCGCAAGCAGGCGGGCAATCCGATGGCGGCCTGCTTACAAATTTCACAGAAAATGTGGGCCAATGTGCTGGGAGAAAACGGCTTGCTGCAGGTATTGCAAGAACCGAAAAAGATATTGAGTACTTTGGAAAAAGCACCGTCCAGTAAAGTTCTGTCATTCGAGCGGCCTAAATCCGGTAAGTAAATCCGGTTCACGGTTTTCCTTTTCAGGAGCAGCATTCCATGCACATACTACGCCGCGCTTCTACCCTGGCCTTGTTGGCGCTATGGGGGACGTTATTTTTCGATCACTCAATCGTCATCGCCGATACCGGTGAACAACTGAGTACGCTCAAAGATCAGAAATCCGTGGCAGTTACCATCTATAACACTGATTTAGCGCTGGTGAAGGATATGCGCCATGTGCCCCTGGCCAGCGGTGATTTTAATCTGGCATGGCGCGATGTGAGCGCGCATATGCATCCGGAAACCGCGCTGCTGCGCAGTGTCACCAATCCGGGCAGCGTTACGGTAGCGGAGCAGAACTTCAACTTTGATTTGCTCACCCCGCAGAGCTTATTGAATAAATATGTCGGGCAAACGGTATCGATCGTCAAGATCAATCCGGTCACCGGGGTTGAAAGCAAGGAAAGCGCGGTGGTATTGGCTGCTGGCAATGGGGTAGTGCTCAGGATGGCGGATCGTATCGAGACCGGCATGCCCGGCCGTATTACTTTCGAAAAAGTACCCGGTAACCTGCGTGACCGCCCTACACTGGTAATCGCGGGTGTGCACAGCGGTCTTGCAATGCAGGAACTGGAATTGAGTTATCTGACCGGCGGTTTGTCGTGGAAAGCGGATTATGTAGCGGAGCTTAATGATACCGATGATCAATTGGATTTATCCGGCTGGGTAACGCTTACCAACACCAGCGGCGCTTCGTTTCCCAATGCAAGACTGCAATTGGTGGCCGGCGATATCAACCGGGTACAACAGGAATTTTCCGCACCGATGACGCTGCGAGCGAAAATAGCCGCTGATGCCTCCGCCATGCCGATGCGCGAAGAATCGCTGATGGAATACCATCTCTATGGTCTGGATAGATTGACAACCATCGCTGAAAATCAAACCAAGCAAGTCGCGCTGCTCAATGCTTCCGGTGTGCCCGCCCGCAAGGAGCTGGTACTGGCGGGCAGCGATTATTATTATGCGTCCAGCTATGGTGATCTGGGACAAAAACTGAAAGTAAGCGTATTTGTGCAGTTCGACAATAAAGCATCGGCCCGGTTAGGCATGCCCTTACCCAAAGGCACGATACGTGTATACAAGCGCGATAAAGCCGGTAATGCGCAATTTGCCGGTGAGGATCACATCGACCATACCGCAAAGAACGAAACGGTGCGTATAAAACTGGGTAATTCGTTTGATGTGACGGCCGGAAAAAAACAAACCGATTTTAAACAATCAAGTACTGGCAACAATGATATCAACCGCTTTGAAAGCGCTTATGAGATCACGCTTAAAAATGCCAAAAAGGAACCGGCCACGGTCATTGTGCAGGAACCGATACCGGGTGACTGGAAAATGGTGGATGAAAGCCAGCCGCACAGCAAGCCCGCCAGCAATACAGCCGTCTGGAAAGTGGATGTGCCTGCGGAAGGAACAACCACGCTTAAGTACCGGGTGCAGGTAAGGTACTATCGATCCGGCCCTTAAACAGTTTTAAGCGGCATATTGTACGAATGGATCTTGAAAAAATAACATAATACGTTCCGGATTATTTTCCCGCATGGTCATGTAACAGCATTACGCAGTTTCGCTTTTGTCCGCACGAGCACTGTAGAGCCAATAGCCTGCTTTAAGTCTTGATTTGATGACTGGATCTATAATTCAGCTTATTGCCGGAATACAGTTACGCAGAATTTTTACCAGATAAATCAGTACATTTGTACTAAGAAAAAAGGCGGCATTTCTCATTTAGTCAGGGAAATTCTAAAGCTATACTGGCAAAGCAATAAACAACCTCGTGGCAAGACGCCGGGGAAATTACAAGTTCAAGTTTTATAATTTTATAAAGGGAGTCAAAAATGAAAAAAAATACTGCGCTAATCCTTACATTGTTTACGTCTTTTGCATTTGCTATCAATTCAGCGCATGCAGCCGTTATCACTTCAAGTTCAGATCCGCTGTTAGCGGGTGGCACTGTAGAAACATTTGATGCAGCTTCTTCTGGAACTTATAGCAGCATTACACTGGGAAATGTGTCATACAGTGTAGAGTCAGGCGCGCTGCTGACCATTGGTTCCGACTACATTGGCAGCTACAATACCAGCGGTACCCAATCACTGTATAACACTTATGAAAGCTACGCTTTTGGCGAGCTGACTGTGAATTTCTCCAGCCCGGTAAATGCTTTCGGTTTCAATTGGGGAGCAGCTGATACTACATGGATACTGACTGCTTACGATAGCAGCTCTAGCATTCTTGGTACTTTTGCCTTGCCGGCCACCGCCAGTTCCAATGCAGGCGAGTTCTATGGGCTGGGCGGCTTTAGTTCAGCAATTTCGTATGCCACGATTATCGGGGACAAAGGTGATTATGTTTTTGTTGATAATCTGATAACGGCTGTTCCGGAGCCCGAAACATACGCGATGTTATTAGCCGGCCTCGGGTTGCTGGGTTTTACCGCCCGCCGCAGAAAAAGTAACGTTTAAATTGTTTTTAGCTGCATGCTATACGCAAACAACCTTCGTCACAAAGGCGGGGTTGTTTTACGTATCTTCATTTCAGAACGGCCAATATTTTTATTCATTCCGAAAAGCCTGATCATAATCAGGCCGGCAATCCCGCCCGCCGCATCAATAAAAAAATCACTCGGAAGCGCAGTCCGGCCATTGATATAGAGTTGCACGATTTCGGTGCTGCCCGCCAGCAGCAAAATGATGGCAATCGGCTGGATCCAGGATGCGTTGCTCATCGTCAAACAAAGAATCAGTCCAAGCAAGAAGAAAAAGCAGAAATGCCAGGCTTTGGCTAAATCCCACAGTATGGCCGCTTTGAATGATTCATTCCCGGCATCGATCTGTGTGCCGATTTTACCGGATACCTGATGTTTTATTTCGCCGGGCAGAGTTGTTCCGGCGATGATTGCAACAAAGACGGAGATCAGCAATAAGCGGAAAAAGATCTTTTTCCTGCCCAGGAGGAAGCACGAAGCAATCAGCAGCAGGAAAAAAGCGCTCCAGGCAGAAAGAATAATACCTTTTGCCCATCTGAATATCAGGGTCTCGCTAACAGGATAAAGCTGGATATTTTTTATTTGAAGTGACCCGGACGATTGGCTTAATTGTGCGATCACCTGGATTTTCCGGATTTCCGGGGAGACGATAAAAACCGCATGGTGGTTTTTCCAATCGGCGGTTCCAGTCAGGGCAGCGACCGTGTGCGGCAGATCCCAGCGGTCACTGCGGCCGTCATTCTGAACCAGCAGAAGCCTGGCCAGATTCCACGGCTTTTTGCCTGGCACCACATCGTCACACTTAACATCAGCGGATAATTTCAAGACCGCGCCGTGCTCAATTACTGGAACATCCTGATAAGCGCTGGTAATGGTTTGTGCGTCACCGGAGTCCAGCGTTAAGCCGTTTTCCGCGATGTTAATCCGGCTGGCCGCGGATGGCTTGAATTTCCAGCTGCCGGTTAAAAGTTCGGGCCCGGCCTGTTCATATTGATTAAGTCCGGCATGGGAAACAATCGTTGCGAGCGCCAGAAAAATAAAAACAAAGCAACTTGCCTTTAGCACGGGCATACAGCGGATAGCGGCGCGAAGCCAATACAGAAAACCGGTAGCGTATTTGCATCCGGCAAAAATAATACGCCGCTGCTTCGAACCGCAGTGGCTTTCAACCCGGACTCTCGGTCCAATGTATGCCCTGAGGCAAAGCAATAATCGGCATTAGCCGTTTCCTTTGCTCTTTTAAAAATATTGAACCATCAAACTAATATATCCGGCGGCAAAAATAATGAGCACAATAATAACGATTTTTTTCATCGCGTAAATTCCTTCCGGTTGAGTATTGATTAATCATTCCTGCTTTGCAGTGCGTAAGTAAAACGCATCCCGTGCTTGGCCGTCAAGTGCAATTGTCCGTCTTTTTCCTGCCGTGCCTTACCTTGCCGCAAGCCGATTCATTGCCGCAGACGGAAAATTCCTAAGGAAGCCCTGAGCAAGTGTCATTTCGAGCCAGAGCGGGAAATCTATTACATTGATTATTAAAGATTCTCCACTATGTTCGAAATGACAAATGCAAGTTATTCAGAGTCTCCCTAAGGTCAAATCGCGGATCAATATCCATCAGCGGACTCTCGGGCAAGCGCCGCATGAATCGTTTCAAGCCATATTCCGCGCTTATCGTTGAATGATAACCGGGCATTGGCGGGGCTGGTGGAGGGCAGGCGTGTCAATCTCAACACACCCGGATCAAGGGTTGGCGAGACATAACGCTTAAAACAGGCTTCCGCTTTTCCGCCGTTAAAAAACACATGGGTGATTTTCGGATGCACAGAGAAAAAAGATCGAAAATCGTTGATGACCTGGGTATCCGCTTCAATGCTGGAATCCAGGCTGCCCGGCCGTTTGCACGATTCAAGCACGTCCCAAAGCGCGATGGGCGATGATGTTAAGGCGTCAATTTTTTCTTCGTACGGCACATCGGGCTGAATGTGCAGCAATGACGCCATGATCGGCCAGAAGGCATTGCGTTGATGCGCGTAATATTGATTGGCGGCAAGAGAAGCTTCACCGGGCATGCTGCCGAGGATCAAAATTTTCGGCTGATGACCGGCGACAGGCGGGAAACTATGGATGGTCGGCATATGGAATGGAAACGGTTTATGTCACATTATCCACGTAATAATGCCGTACCGCATGGCACTGCGGGTCCAGTTCGTAAACCAGCGGGCGTCCGGTGGCCAGCCTGGATTTCATGACCTGTCCGGGGGTGAGCTGATCCAGCAGCATCATCAATGCGCGCAGCGTGTTTCTGTGGGAAACAATGAGTACATGCTTTCCTTGCTGAATTTCCGGCTGAATCGTTTCCTGCCAGTAAGGTTTTACACGCGCGAGGGTGTGCTGCATGCTTTCTCCCAGCGGCAGCTCATCTTTTGCAATACCGGCGTAGCCGGGTTGATTGCCGGGAAAACGGGGATCCTGGGCATTCAGGCAGGGGGGCAGGGCATCAAATTTGATCTGGCAGCCCAGGATGGGCCAGATGCCGAATTTCCGGATGGCTTCCCAGCGTTTCATGCCTTCCAGCGCGCCATAATGACGCTCGTTCAAACGCCAGTTTTCCTGCACCGCTATATCCAGTTGCATGGCGGACAGCACAATCCGCGCGGTGGTTGTGGCACGCTGCAACGTGGAGCAAAAACACCTATCGAATGTGAAACCGGCTTGCTTCAGCAGGTAGGCGGCTTGTCCGGCTTCCTTTTCGCCATCGGGGCTCAACGGCACATCGCTCCAGCCGGTGAATTTCTTGTCGCGGTTCCAGATACTCTGGCCGTGCCGTAACAGCACGAGTTGTGTGATCTTTGGCTGTGAATCTGCTGCTGGCGGGAGGGTATGCAGCATGAACCGTTATTGCCGCTGCGATGTGCCGGTTGCGGAAGACTCGCGCCAGATATGCGTCAGCGCATCCCATAAGCCGCTACGCAGCGTTTTAATGTATTGCGAATTGTCTTTCAGGCCATTGACCAGGCGCCGCTGCGCCTTGCCGAGATTATGATACGGCATGCTCATGAAAAGATGATGCGTGGCATGGTAACGCAGTCCAACCGGCGCCCATAGCGGTGTGATCAGGAAATTGCCGGGAATGTTGATCGAATCCAGATACTGTTCGGCCAGCGTCATTTTGCGGTCACCGGGATTGCGATAGGCGTGCGCAGCGAGCGTGCGCAGCGAATTAAGGATGAAAACGGTGACGGCAATCAGATACCACAACACTAACAGCGAAGCGGGAAAAACCTTGAGCGCGACCAGTGCAATGACACTCGTGCCAAACAGACAAGCGGCAATTTCCTGCTGACGCCAATTGTGATCATTGCGGATGGCATCTTTGGCGCGCCGGTAGGTGGGATCGATGGTCAGTGACGAAGCGCGCTCCCAGACAATCTTACGCAATGGCGGAATCAAGTAGCACAATGGCGTCAGCAGCACGAACCGGATCGCCAGCACGGCCGGTATCAGAAAGGACAATAACACGTAAGACACCATTTCCGCGGGCCTGCGCGTCGCAAACGGCAGGTATTCACCGTCAGCGCTGGTGCCATACACATCCGGTTTGTGATGGTCATTATGCACGCCATCGTAGGTGAACGAAGGAATCATGAACGGGATGCCGCAGGTGATATTCCATACCAGCCGGAAATTCTGGAACGTGCCTTTCTTTAAATGCGCCAGCTCGTGCACAAAAATGGCCGAACGGTACAAAGCCAATACAGCAACCACGAAACCGCCCAACTGCCACAACGAAAAAAACGGTGAAAACAGCGCGGTAAAAAAGGCAGCCCAGCCCAGCGTGACATGAAACAGAAAATCGCTCCAATAAATCCACGGGTTCGGCGTCATCAGGTCGCGTACCAGATGATGGGCCTCGCGTAATGGAAATTCTTTGATATAAGGTTGTTTTTGTTCAGTCACTTGTCGTCTCGCATGGCTGCGCTTAAGACCAGCAGGATTGAATATGATTCATGATGCGCTGATTGATTGCCGCATCGGTTGCGTTGATTTGTCCCAGGTGCGGCATCGCCGGCCAGCCTGCGTCAATAAATTCCCTATGCTCAAACTGTTTTGGCCGGGCATAACGTGGAATGACATGAAAATGCACATCCGGATCGACCATCATCAGCATCAGATAGTTGATCTTGTCATACTGGAATGCCTTTGCCAGCGCGGATTCAATCTGCCGGGTCACTTCATGCAGTTCGGTAAAGCTCGCCGGGCTCAATTCAGAAAAGGCCTGCGCCGGCTCGTGAGCGGCCAGAACCAGCGCACCGAGCGTGGCTTGCGCCGGGCGCAGCATCACCGACCAGTATTGATATTGGCGGATGATGGTTTGCGGTGCGCCGAATTTGCGCATCGTAGCATTTAAATGCAGTGGCTCCTGTGCGTTACTCATGCCGGTTCAATTATGATCACTGAAAACGATACCCGCTTTGGCCAGATCCTCGATGAAATCAATCTCGCACCAGCGAAATCCCTTGACGGAACAGGCATTGACCAGGTGTTGCTGCGCCAAGGCATTGATGATCGACAAATACCACGATTTTAATTCCGCCGGATGGCGCAATGCCGATTCGACAGCCTGGCTGAAAATCCGCGGTCCTTGGTCGCGGAAATAGACCAGACCGATGGATTCCGCATCAACCTGCTGCGGCGGGATAATTTTGCTGACTTGTTTAACCCGGCCATCCGGGTCCAGTTGTACTTTCATGTCGTCGGCGTCATAGGCATCCTTAAAATCCACGCTGAGTGTAATGGGCGCCGGTTCTGAATTCAAGACCTGCGCGATGAGAGCCGATTCGATCACGGTATCGCCGTTCAAGATCAGAAAATCCCCCGTCATCACACCGCGAGCAATCCAGCAACTGGCAAGATTGTCCGCGACTTCAAAAAAAGGATTGAACAGTATGTCAATCCTGGGGTGATTCGCGTAACGCTGTTGTAACAGTGTTTCAATCAAACCCGCCTGAAAACCCGCCACGATCGTGATTTCCTCGATACCAACCGCAAGCAGGGCATCGATCTGCCATGCCAATACCGGTTTACCGGCTACCGGCAACAGGCATTTCGGCGTGTTCTCGGTCAGCGGCAGCAGCCGCCGTCCTTGTCCGGCGCTGAGGATGATGGCCTTGATAGGCCGCGTGGCTTGATTATTCGTCATAGATGGTTCGATTTAAGGGCGCTTCTGTTCATTCAGCGCAAAAAATGATGATGCCGCATTGTAACGAAGTTTGGATTTATAGCGGTATCCTTCACAGGGAAAGACTGCTGATCTGCTTCAATTCCGTAACAATGCGTTGCGTAACGCGCAAAAAATCGTCAACTTGCTGCAGCGTATTGCTCCCGCCCAGACTGACGCGCACCGCGCAGCGCGCGAGCATCGGGTCTACCTGCATCGCACTCAGCACATGACTTTGCCCCGGGTTCACGCTGGAACAGGCAGCACCGGCCGCAACCGCAAAACCGGCTTTGTCAAGCTTAACCACCAGGGTATCGCCTTCGATATCCGGCAACGCGAAGTAACAGGTATTCGGGATGCGCGCAGCCCCGGCGCCAAAAATCACCGCCCCCATGCGGATCAATCCCTGTTCCAGTTGATCGCGCAACCGGGAAACATGCCGTGCGGTTTCCGCCATGCGCGTTTGCGCCAATTCGCACGCCGCGCCAAATCCCACAATCGCAGGCACATTCTCGGTGCCTGAACGCAGCCCGTTTTCATGACCGCCGCCATAAATCAGCGGCTTTAACAGCAAGCGTTTGTCCACGATCAAGGCCGCCGCGCCTTTGGGGCCGTAAACCTTGTGCGCGGACAGGGTCATCGCATGCACTTTCAGCACGGCAAAATCCACCGGAATTTTTCCCAATCCCTGAATGGCATCGGTATGAACGATAGCACCCTGCGCGCGCGCCAGCTCAGCAATACCCGCGACATCCTGAATGACGCCGGTTTCATTATTGGCGAGCATCACGGAAACCAATCCCGGCTTGTGTTCATTCATCGCTTTTCCGGCCGCATCCAAATCAACCTGCCCGGATGGATTGATCGCCAATTGATGCATTGCCCAGGCGTCACAACTGCGGCGCGACAACGCTTGTGCCGGTTTCAGCACGCAAGGATGCTCAATGGCGCTGATGAAAAGATTCCCCGGCTTCAAGCTATCTGCCGCGCCGCGGATAAACAGATTATTGGCTTCCGAACCGCCGCTGGTAAAAATCACCTGCACCGGCTGCACCCCCACCACATCCGCCACTTGTTTGCGCGCCTTGTCAATCGCCCGCCGGGCGGTAATGCCATAACTATGGCGGCTGGACGCATTGCCGAATTCCTGCTGAAAAAACGGCAGCATGGCTG
>CAZDYN010000019.1:0-10920 GCA_964509635.1 uncultured Nitrosomonas sp.
CGGAGCCATTATCGCAGGTAGCACCCGGCATGCCATGACCGGCAGGTTGAAGAAGCTTTAAGAGATTTGTCATTCCGGATGTAGTGAGGAATCTTTAATAATCAATGTAATGGATTTTTCTCTCTGGCTCGACATGACACTTGCTCAGGGCTTCCGTAGTGTGAGCCAATTCTTATTGATGCAGCAGTCATGCAGCTATCCGTGCAGACATCGATCATGCTTTGCCGGGTTGCATGACGTATGATGTTCCGGGTATCGGATACGTTTATCCGGATTGAATCGTCGAGCACCGCATAATCAGGAAACCTTATGATATTTATTGCCGAATCGATCACTTCCTTTTATGACCAGGAACAGGACAGGCTGAATCTTGTATTCAACGGTAAGGACCGGAAACAGTTGATTGGGCTTGTGACGCGGCAATTTTTTAAAGGATTGTTAGCCCGATTGCCTGATTGGCTGGCGCGACAGCGCATTGATACGATTCCGCTGACTACGGAACAGCAGCGGATAATTAATCAGTTTCATCATCAGGTTTCGCAACAGGAAGTCACGGTTACTTATGGAAAGGCGCCGCCAAGCAAACAAACCGAAACCTTTCTCATTAATACGATCAATTTTACCAAAACCAAGGTGATCCCCGGAAGCGCGGATCAGAAGATCAAACTTGAATTCCTGGGTCCGGATAGAACCGCAGGAATCATCATTGTGCTTGATTCCGCACGGCTTCATAAGTTTATTGGTGAGATTCTCAAACAGGTCCAAACCTGGGATCTCGATAATCCTTGGCAGGATAAGAGCGGGATCTTTGCTTCGTTTGATAATGACGATCAGGTGGTGCATTAACGCCAACGGGAAGAATCAACTGATGCAGCCTGACGCAACATTAAAAGTTTCCGGAAAAACCGGGGCGATTCAGTCTTGGAGTTATCAGGGGAACCAATGAAGTTTCAATGACTCCAATGAACTATAAATCGACTCTCCTTTAAGCTTGATTTAACCGCATCAACCAGTGCATGACACACTAATGCATAGCCGGATGGTTGTCCTTATTCTTATGCCAGCATTCCTTGAGTGCTGGTTTTTTGTTACCCGGCATACCATATCATAGTGTCGCTTGCAGAGCGGTGATTATGCGCATCCTGTTTCTGCCGCTTTACACGCCAGAACCCAACCCGCTGGAACACGTGCCAAAAAGCCTTGAATCAAACCAGGAAACTATGCGCAGCATCACCGGATGGAACTTTATGCTGTTGCTGAATAGAATTGCAATAAGATCGCGCCCTTATACATCGGCTATCGCTTTTGCCCATAAAAACCATTCAATTTATACCCGGCGATCTTCTTGGTTTTCTGAAATCCAATGTGAGCACAGCTTATAAAACTCAAAATCCTGCGCATACCATCTTTTTAAATTACTGATTGCCAATTGAGAAAGATCCGGCGTCCGGCTGTAGTTATTTTTATGACTTCTAACTTCATCACTGGGCAACAGTGTCGGCTCCGAAACTCCAAGCTTGCGCTGTAAGAAGAGAATATCCTTAGCAAAATGTTCCTGTCTCAATACAGCAATTGGCGGTTTTACTCGCAAGAAATTTCCGCAAACCTGAAACCAATCAATCTGGTTTTGAGCGGTATGGCGAATTGATTTAATAGCGGAAATCGCCTTTATGCCCCTCTCGTCTTCCCTGAAAAGCGCTTCGGCCAAATCATTCGCGTGCTCAAAATTTTCAAATGCAATCGCATCGTGCTTCGACCACTCCGCATATGTTAGCGGTTGCCCCTTGCGTTTCCGGCTATAAAAACCGGATCTGAATCTTGAAATGGGATCTCTGATGCTAAAGAAATAATCTTGTTCGACTGAGATATTCTTTAAAAATACGTCGTGGCCGTGCCCAATAAGGTATGTGTCTGGCAGCAACGGGTTAAGAAATTTTATGTATCGCTTAACCTCGGTTCCCGCATTCTTCCCAATGTGCAGAAAGTGAATTACCCTCTTATTGCGCGCTTGGTAACTTATCCAGAATTTCTTGACTGATTTTCGAATGCTCATTGCAAGCCTTCTTTGTGACACGAAAATGTTATAAGCGATACGATTCCGGCTCAACAGCAGTCTTAACGGGTTGACAAAGCCAAAGTGCCATGGCGGCAAGCCAGGCTGGGCACGTTTCGTACCCATTGCCTTATGCGTATCTCCTTCATCCGCCAGCAAAATGATTGCTGCGCGTTGCCGATTCAGAATAAGGAAAAGTCACTTGCAGGACCCCGCGCTGGAGGGAATAACCGGAAGAACCCAACAGTTTTCGGGGGCTGATGGTTGTCCATTGCAAGGAAGAAACCATCAGATCCATTGGATTGCACTTATTTCAGGCTGCTCATGCTCTGTTGATACTGCGTCTTGCACTGCTCCCCCTTGCCCCCCAGATCAAGCACCCCCGTGGTTCTCATGCATTCGTTGTATTCGAACAGGATATCATTCTTTTTCTGTGCGGTTTCCAATGAAGCCGCGAGTTGTTTGACCTGCTGCGCGATGTTCTTCAAGTTTGTATCCGAAGCCGCGCCGATTCCTTCAATACTTTCTTTCGTGTCGTCCAGTTTCTGCAATGATACTTGATTGACTTTATTGATTTGTTCGGCGAAAGCCTGGTTGGCTCTGCTGGAATAATTCCTTAATTCATTCACGTTTTGTTGCGTGATGGCAGCTAATTTCTCCTGATAATTATTGAGCTCGCCTTGAACAAAGACATTGATATTGTCTTTGAAACTATCCAGCGAACTGTCAATTTCCTGCTTGAATGCTTCCATTTTCTTTTCAACCAGAACTTTGACGTCATCATCCAGCTTTTTCACAATGGTATCGGAAATCTTCTCCACAGGAGGGCGTGAGTCGATGATTTCTATTTTTGCCGCATCGAGATTGGATTTAAGATCATCGGCCAGTAATTTTTGCTTGCCATCGATCTGACTGAGCGCGTTTTTCTCATTTTCCGCAACCAGCCAGGAAATCAGCACAAGCTCCTTTTTCTTGTCTTGATTAAGACCATGAATCATCTCATCCAGGATACTCGCAGCCGCTTCGTTATCTGCAATACTTTTTGCATGCGTCAAGCTGGCGGAGTCGAGAAAATTCCGCAAATTGTCCCGGATTGCGCTGATATTGGCATCCGCTCTGGCCGATACCATCGACTGGCGATAGAATTCATACGGCAAATAAACCAATGCGAGAACAGCACACACCATGGAAGCCGCGGTTTTCCACCGTTTATTCTGAATATAAAAACTCAACCCGAGAAATACTAAAACCAGAATGAAAACAGGCATTAAAATTTGCATGACTTCAAGCCAGCCTCTTTCTATCAGCGTCTCAATCGAAACAAATTTCGATATTTTGGTAATAAACTCGTTCATCAATGACTCCCCCTATGACGAAAAAATGCAATTAACGTAAAAAGCAGTATTTGTTTTCTGCGGGCCGGTTTGCCGGATACGGATAATTTATCACGGTATAGCAAACTGATTGTATAAACTTTGTGTTTTATTACCGCGGATAATCATGGTTATATCAGGGTCGCCCGCGGAAGATTCCACAGGAATGGAGGAAAAAGTGCAAACAGCCTACATCACTCATCCGGACTGTCTCAAGCATGACATCGGTTTATACCATCCGGAAAGTCCGCAGCGGTTAATCGCGATTGAAAACGCGTTGAAAACCGCCGGCTTGCTGCCGCAATTGCAGTGTCATGAAGCGCCGCTGGCAACCACGGAGCAACTGGCGCGCGTGCATATTGCGGAATATATCGCAAGCATCCGTCAAGCCGCTCCGGCTGCCGGATTGATCGCACTGGATGCGGATACCGCGATGAATCCCTTTACGCTGAATGCCGCATTGCGTGCTGCGGGAGCGGTTGTGCTGGCCACCGGTCTGGTTCTGACGGGCGCGGTCAATAATGCGTTTTGCGCTGTCCGCCCCCCGGGACATCATGCCGGACCGGATCATGCCATGGGATTCTGTTTCTTCAACAATGTCGCGGTGGGGGTGGCGCACGCGATTGCGCATCACCATTTGCAGCGTGTTGCGATCCTGGATTTTGACGTGCACCATGGCAACGGCAGCGAAGAGATTTTTCGCACTAATCCGCATGTCATGCTGTGTTCCACTTTTCAGCACCCTTTCTACCCGTATTGCGGCGCTGACAGCGGCAGCGAACGCATGATCAACGTCCCTCTGCCGCGCGGCAGCGATGGCAGGGTTTTTCGCAAAGCAGTCATGGATCATTGGCTGCCGGCACTGGAAACATTCAACCCCGAGATGATTTTTGTCTCCGCCGGCTTTGACGCGCATCGCGATGATGATATGGCGGAATTACGCTTCGATGACGAGGATTATGTCTGGATCACGCAGCAGATCAGAGCCATTGCGGACAAATATGCGCAAGGCCGCATCGTATCCGTGCTGGAAGGCGGGTATGAATTGCAGTCGCTGGGGCGGTGCGTGGCGGCGCATATTCGAGTATTGGCAGCAGATTGAGGCATGAAGGCAAAAATTTCGCCTAGGTAAACACCGCTGAGATGACGGGCTAGCTACTCATACAGCTGCATAGCGGTTAACCAGGTTTTCTATCCGGTTGTTTGGATTGCAGGTAGTGATATACACTGCGATTTTGCACGTCGGCTGCCGGAATGGCTGATAGTTTTACACGCTCGTTCTACAGGCTGGTTTGACGCCAATACGGATCTTCTGAAGAGGATTCCGGAGGATTACCGGTATTTTAATTATTTTTCATGGGTTCATGTGCCAATGAAGTTTTTTGCTTTTATCTTGTTAGCGATGATTTCCGGCCTGGCAAGCGCTGTCGAACCGGCATCGCCCGGAATACTCGATACCCTGGATGAGCGGATAAAGCCCTGCATTATCTGCCATCGAGATGCTGATCTAATAGATCGGGATGCCTATTTCCCGCGTATTGCGGGCAAACCGGCTGGTTATCTCTATAATCAGTTGCGTAATTTTCGTGATGGTCGGCGCTATTATCAACCGATGGCCATTTTGCTCGAAAACATGTCGGATGAATACATGCGGGAAATCGCAGAGTATTTTGCTTCCCAGCCCTACGCTTATCTGGAGCCGGTAGTGCCTGCCCTGTCATCGGCTGAAACAAAATCCGTGGAAACACTCATGTATTCCGGCGATCCCGAGCGCGATCTTCCGGCATGCAGTGCTTGTCATGGCGAAGCGCTGATGGGCGTGCAACCGGCAATTCCTGGCCTGCTGGGCTTGCCGCATGCCTATCTGGCCGCGCAGTTCGGCGGCTGGCGCAATGGCGGGATCATGCGCGGTCAAATACCCGACTGCATGTCGGAAATCGCCAAAAAACTGACTCAGGAAGAAGTCAATGCGCTGGCGCTGTGGCTGCCCGGGCTACCGGTATCGGGACAACCAGCCGGAGCGGACGCGCTTGCTCCGGAGCTTGCACAGCGTTGCCGGACTATCTTGTCCGGAAAGGAGGTGGCACGATGAAAAATTCAAGCGGAGCAGGATTTGCGGGCAAATGGCAGATCATCGCTTTTGTTGCAGGCGGCTTGCTGTCCCTGGCGGCAATGGCATCGGCTCAGACGCTGTCCGATGCGGAACAGGTCAGGCACGGAGAGTATCTTGCCCGGGCAGGCAACTGCATGGGGTGTCATACCACGCGCGGAGGGGAGCCTTATGCGGGCGGGCGCAAGCTGAATACGCCTTTCGGTCAATTCGTCACACCGAATATCACACCGGATAACGAAACCGGAATTGGCCGCTGGAATAGCGAAGATTTCTGGCAAGCGCTGCATTATGGAAAATCGAAGGATGGCCGCTATTTGTACCCGGCTTTTCCGTATACCGAATATACCAAGGTGACCCGGCCCGATGCCGATGCGATATTTGCCTATTTGCGTTCGTTGCCGCCTGTCGGGCAGACCAATCCACCCCACAAGATCAGTTCACCTTACGATAACCAGTTTCTCCTGTTTCTTTGGCGAACTCGATACTTCAATGAAGGTGTCTATCAGCCGGACAAATCGAAAAGCGATGAGTGGAACCGGGGTAGTTATCTGGTTCAGGGGCTCGGGCACTGTACCGCCTGTCACACCTCCCGTAATGTATTGGGAGCGAGTCAGGACGATAAGTTGTCCGGGGGTAAAATCATGGGCACCTACTGGTATGCCCCTTCTTTGATATCCCCGCGGGAAGCCGGAGTGAGTGAATGGCCGATCGAGGATATTATCAAGCTGCTGTCCACTGGGATAAACAACCATGCCGTGACTTCCGGCCCTATGGCAACGATTGTCCGGCAAAGCCTGCAGCATCTATCGGACTATGATTTACGTTCGATGGCGGTTTACCTGCAATCCCTGGACGAGAAGCAAGACAACGCCAAAACACCTCGAAAAGCCCGGAAAATGCCGGAACAGGTGCGCCGATATCTAGCTCTCGGGGAGCAGGTATATAAAGAGCACTGTCAGGACTGTCACGGCGAATCTGGGCAAGGTGTGCCGGGAATTTACCCCCCGCTGGCGGGAAACCGGAATGTGACTATGAGTTCCCCGCTGAACACCATCCGCAGCGTGCTGTATGGCGGGTATCCGCCTGCCACGGCCGGTAATCCGAGACCCTACGGCATGCCACCCTATCAGCATTTCATTCACGATCCTGAAATTGCCCAGGTGGTGTCTTACATAAGGAATGCATGGGGAAATCTCGGCAGTCTGGTAAGACCGGAAGATGTCGATAACAGCCGGGGGAGCGAATTCTGATTCGCTCCGGTTTTTCCGGAGATTTTTTAGTTTGGGTCAGTCGCCGCATCGTCTCGGCACTGGAAGGCGGGTATGAGTTGAAATCGCTGGGGCGTTGCGTGGCAGCGCATATCCGGGTGTTGCGTGCGGCCTGCTAGGAGCCTCCGAGTCTCTTTTTCCTGTCATTCCGAACGATAGTGAGGAATCCTGGGCGATCAGCAACCTGGATTTCCCGCTGTACTCGAAATGGCAATTACTCAGAGATTTCTTAATCAGAATAGCCTTGGCAGTTTAAATCACCACAAAATCGGCATTGGTCATGGCTAACCCGGTACCAACGGTGGCAACCTGCACAGCAGCTCCCGCGCCGCTGCCGTCCGCATCGTAGAGAATCGCTCCCGTCACATTGTTGTAAATGACAAAATCATTCGCATCCAGGGCCTGGGTGCCAATTCTGAATTTATCGGCGGTCAGGGTTCCGGTCGCGGTGAGTGCGGTAAATGCCGCATTTTCAAGCTGAATCGTGTCATCAATGACGGCAAAGTCGGTAATCGTGTCAATGTGGCCTGTTGTAGTAAATTTGAAGGTATCCTTGCCTGCGCCGCCGGTCAGCGTATTGGCGCCTGCTTTGCCATCGAGCTTGTCGTTTCCGCCACCGCCGCTGAGCAGGTTGTTGCCGCTATTTCCGGTCAGGGTGTTGGCCTGGCTGTTGCCCGTGCCGTTGATCGCGGCGGATCCGGTCAGCGTGAGGCTCTCGACATTGGCCGGCAGGGCATAAGTTGCGCTGCTGCTGACTTTGTCGCTGCCTTCGGCGGGGTATTCAATGATGACATCAGCCGTGTTGTCGACCACATAGCTGTCATTGCCGAGCCCGCCAATCATCGTATCAATTCCCGCCTTGCCGTCGAGCTTATCGTTATCGCCGCCGCCCGATAATTCATTGGCGGCCGAATTGCCAATCAATATGTTAGCCAGATCGTTACCGGTGCCATTAATAGCCAGTGCGCCGGTCAGTGTGAGATTCTCGGTATGCGCGGGCAGCGTATAGGTTAATTTGCTGCTGACTTTATCCGTGCCCTCGCTAGGATTCTCGATGACTGCGTCGCCGGCATTATCGATAATGAAGTTGTCGTCACCCAGGCCGCCAATCATGGTGTCGGCCCCGGTGCCGCCGTTGAGAGTGTCATTGCCAATGCCGCCATCCAGCGTATTGGTTTTTGTGTTGCCGGTAAGGTTATCGTTGAAATCGCTGCCGGTCAGGTTTTCGATCAGCGTGATGGTATCGAGTCCCGCGCCGATGGTGTTTTGTTGCGTGGTGATTGCCAGCGAAACAGTGACCGCGGCAGCCGCATTGACATAGCTTACGGTATCGTTGGCTGCGGAGGTGCCTTTCAGAGTATCGTTTCCTGCTGTACTAAGCAATAACACGCCATCTATAAGAGTATTCTTAAAATACAGTGTATTGCCATATCTCTCGCCGACAAAAGCATCCAGATCGCCATCACCGTCGATATCAACCCAATCCGGACTGGCCAAAAAACCGGCATCACTTAAACCAAAAGGATTGGTACTGGCAATGGCGAATGCCGGATTGCTGGCTGTGCCGGTATTTCTGAAAAACAGCGTGTTGCCAAAAATATCTCCCACGAAGGCATCCAGATCGTCATCATTATCGATATCGACGAAGCTAGGACTGATAATGAGCTGATCCGGATCACTCAAACCAAAAGGATTGGTAATCGCGGCATCAAATGCCGGATTGGTGGCTGTGCCTATGTTCTTGAAAAAAGAAGTTTGTCCTCCCGTATGACCGACAAAGGCATCCAGATCGCCATCTGCGTCAATGTCAACCAAGGCGGGGCTGGATCTCGAGCTGCCTACATTACTCAAGCCAAAAGGATTGGGGGTCGCTGCATCAAATGCCGGATTATCCGCTGTTCCCGCATTTCTAAAAAACATTATATTGCTATATCTTTCACCGACAAAAGCATCTAAATCTCCGTCGCCATCTATATCCGCGAACGTTGGATTGGCATAAATTCCAACATCACTCAAGCCAAACGGATTGGTAACGGCAGTGGCAAATGCCGGGTTGCCGGCTGTTCCCGTATTCTCGGAAAATAGCGTGTTACCATAAGAATCGCCTATAAAAACATCCAGGTCATTATCACCGTCAATGTCGGCAAATGCGGGAGTGGCCATCGCACCGGCATTGCTTAATCCAAACGGATTGGAGGACATACCGGTGAAGACCGGATCAGCAGCAGGCAAGTCATTATCTGTAATCGACACAATCACAGAATCGGCCGTGATGGCGTCATAGCTGCCATCTGGGCTGCTCACGGTGTGTTTGATCACACCTGTATGTTTGCCTTCACCTACAGTGTCATTCTTTGCCGTTACCGTGACAGTCTGAGCAATATTCCAATTGGCCGGAGTAAATGTAAGCGTGCTGGCATTAGTATTAACCTGATGATTGGTGTTATCCAGTGTGACTGTGACGTTCGCGTCGGGTGCACTTGTGAGCATCACGCTATAAATATCTGTTGCACCGCCTTCGGTGACTAGTGTAGTGTTGTCACTTTGCATAATAAGCACACTGCCGGAGTCTGCTACATAAGGCTCCACACCCGGAGAAAAGTTATCCTGAGTCAGCGGGGTTACGCTTAAATCAAGATTCTTCAGGATCAGTGCGGTTTTCCAGGTATATCCTGATGCGCTTGCGCCATCATTGTCTTTTTGTAACAGCACATCGGTACCGCTTTGCACCAGACGCAGGTATCCGTTGGCCGGGTCAAACGGATTGCCGCTGAAATAAGCGGTGAGTGTACTGATATCAATCACATCGCCATTTTCACCCGCAGTAAAATCAGTGATTATGTTTGTACTATTATTCACGCCGGTATAGCCGGGGTAGAGATGATAAATTTTATAAACATCCTGACCGATGCCGCCGGTCATGGTGATGGTATCGGCAGGGTCCGGTGAGTTTAGGTTGAATAAATCGTTACCCGCTCCCCCAGCCATCAGGTTATTTTCTACCGCGATACTGTTTTCAACAGAAAATTGATCAGCGCCTGCCCCGCCTGCCAGCGTATTGCTGCCGCTTCCGCCATTGAGCTGATCATTGCCATCCTCGCCGTTCAGGGTGTCATTGCCGTCATTGCCGTGTAAGTTATCATTATCGGCATCGCCATTGAGCTGGTCGTCTCCGGCACTGCCGGAGAGAGAATCATCTCCGGCGCCGCCGTTCAGGATATTCACCGTGCCGGGAGCCTCCGCATTCAGCCATGAGGTATCGGTGGAATCCCGGGAACCTTCGGCATAGAGCATATCCAACCCATTGCCGCCATTCAAGGTATCCGCGCCGGTACCGCCATGCAGCTGGTCGTTGCCGTCCTCGCCATTCAGGGTGTCATCGCCGGTGCCGCCGTACAAAGCATCACTACCCAGCCCGCCGGACAGGATATCGTTGCCGCCATCGCCATTGACCGTATCGTCTCCGTCTAGGCTGTTGAGCGTATCGTTGCCGGTCAGGCTGAATGCGATATCGTCGCCCGCTCCCAGCGCCGGGGTGGTGTTACTGTCATCGCCCGCGGTGCCCACCTTGACCGAGAAAGTGCCCGCCGTGAAGCTAGCGGTATTCAGCGCAAGGTTGCCCGTGAATTTGAGCAGAAAATCATCGGCATCCACCGCAAAATCGCGGTTACGATCCATGAACAACTGTGTGGTATTGCTCGCGCTGTCGTAGGCCGTCCACAATTCCAGAAAGCGGGTGTCGCTGGCATCCGATCCGGCCAGCGCCATGCTTTGTCCGATGGTTGCGGTAAAACCGGCCGCAGCCGCGCCGCGCCACACCAGCGGGATATTACCGCCATATCCTCCCAATCCGTTGGTAATGCCGCTGCGCAGCAAATCGCCTTCAGCGCTATTGAAGTCCGTGATGCGATCCGGTGCGAATACCGGGCTGAAGCGATCGTAGTAGTTAATGGAGAAATTGGAGTCACTCGCGTTATCCGCAGCCGCTCGAGAGAGCACAAAGCGGTCTGCTCCCGGTCCGCCGGTCAGAACGGCTTTGTCACCCCATGAGCCGCCACTGCTGAGGTACAACTGGTCGTTGCCGTCTTCCCCATTCAAGGTGTCCGTCATGCT
>CAZDYN010000019.1:11020-13050 GCA_964509635.1 uncultured Nitrosomonas sp.
TGCTGAGGTACAACTGGTCGTTGCCGTCTTCCCCATTCAAGGTGTCCGTCATGCTGCCTTGCGCCAGTGGATAGCTTATCCCCGCTTTTAATATGTCATCGCCTAACCCGCCCAGCAGCGTGTCGCTGCCGTCGCCGCCATCCAGCGTGTGCGTGCCGGTTCCGCCATTCAGTGTGTCGTTGCCGTTGCCCCCGCTCAGGGTGTCATGATCCGCGTCGCCATTGAGCTGGTCGTTACCCGCACCGCCTTGAAGTTGGTCATTGCCGGTGCCGCCGTTGAGTATGTTGATTGTGCCGGGCGCATCCGTACCGTTACTGTTGGGTGTGTTATTTCCTTCCGCATTAAGTGTGTCCGATCCGATTCCGCCATTCAAAGTATCCGCGCCGCTGCCGCCATATAATTGATCGTCACCATCTTCGCCATTCAGCGTATCGTTGCCTTTTCCGCCATACAGCGCATCATTGCCCAATCCGCCTGCCATGGTATCGTTGCCGCCCAGCGCAAAAGCCTGATTGTTCGCAGTGTTGCCGATATAGTTATCGTCTCCGTCCGTGCCACGCCAGGCGATGAAGTTGTCGGCAAAGTCCGCGCTGCTGAGGCTGGTTAAACCGGTTACCGTGTTGGGTAAATAAATCAATAAATCGGTTTCGCTGAATTGCCCGTCATCGTTACCATCCACCCAGATTTCCAACTGGCCTGCACCGGCATTGTTTCTCCAGAACACATCGATGAATCCGTCAACATCGTTGGATCCTGCCTGATAGCCGGAATTTCCGCCGGTATAGTTAAAGTTCAGTGGCACGGAGTTAAAGACCAGATTGAGCCCGTTTACCGAGCTGAAACCCGGTAAGTCAATCAGATCACCGCTCGAGAAATCGGTTACGGTATCAATGGTGGTGGGTGAGGCATCGGTGCGCGGACTGCTTAGGTTAAAAATGAACCGGTCATTGCCGCTTCCACCGGTCAGGTTATCGGCGCCCAACCCGCCGGTCAGTGTATCGTTCCCGGCGCCGCCGCTTAAAGTATCCGCACCGACACCGCTTTGCAGGTTGTCATTGCCGGCACCACCGGTCAGATTATCGGCGCCATCGCCGCCCACTGCGACTATACTGTATGCGCCGATTGGGCTGCCGTTCAGGATGAAGCTATCGGCCTGGCCTTGCGCGGACGCATTGAAATTCACAACACCGCCCAAGCTTACTGATGTGAAAATGGCGTTGTTCAGCGTCAAATTCACGGCCCCGCCCGCGCCTATAACAAAATCCTCAACGCCGGTAACGGTCGCCGCGCCAAATGTAACCGTGGTATTGCCATTGATCAGCAGTTTGTCATGCGTACCGGCGCCGCCGCTGATGGTATCGCCGGCATTCAATGCAGATCCGGCATTGATGAGGTCATCGCTCGAGCCTGCGGAAACAGTGTCGTTTCCACCTGTTGTGATAATAAGCTGGTCGGCTGTTCCGGAACCGGTAAGCGTGTCATTGCCCGCAGTGTCGCGAAGAAATAACGATCCGTCCGCAAAGACAAGATTGCTATCCAGCAATTGTGCAGCGGTCAGATTGGAAAGTTGCGCTGAGGAACCATTGCAGGTCACAACCAGGTTGCTGCCGGATTGGGTCAGGCTCAGCAATGCCGCATTGAAACCGCTGCTGAAGTTCAGAAAATCACTGGCCGGGTTAAACGATACCGTTGTGTTGATAATTGATGAGAAATTAAATGTTGCCATGAAGCGCTCCTATTAATTAACGTTGCCACCCCAAGTTTTTAGAAGATCAATCATCAGAACGGATTAAACCGGATTGCTTGTGGTTGAGTAGCCGGTTCGATGAATCTGCGGTTAAAAAAAGAGACTGCTTTTTTGTGGCAGTGTATCAGGATGTTGCGTCGAAGAGTGAAGTCATGTGTCCCTAAAATATTAATTATTAGAGATTTTTTTCGGGATAAATATCCCGGTTTTCCGGATAATTTGACTGTTGGTTTCTCAGCAGTCAAATTTCAGTGAGGATTGTTTGCAATGCCTGAAACAATAA
>CAZDYN010000019.1:13150-15033 GCA_964509635.1 uncultured Nitrosomonas sp.
TGCAATGCCTGAAACAATAAACGGAAACTCTTCGGTGGTTTGTCCGCCGCTTTTTCCTTTTGCGCATTGCGGATCAATAATCTTAAATGCTGCAAGTCGGCCTGCGGGTATTTCTGTGCGAATTCGGTGAGCGCGTGTTCATCGCTCAGCAGGCGTTCGCGCCAGCGTTCCAGCTGATGCAGCCGGGCGGTCTGGTGCAGGGATACCTGATGCCAGGAATCGAGTTTTTGCTGGACCGGCAGCACGTCGATGGTGCGCATTAATTTGCCGATATATTGCATTTGTCGGCGGCGCGCGCCGTGTTTGTTCATGGGGCGGGCCATACGGATGGCGTCGAGTAAAGTCTCCGGCAGGTCAAATTCGGCCAGTTTCTTGGGGTCCAGTTCCACCAGTTGCTCGCCGATTTCCTGCAATGCATGCATGTCTTTTTTGCGTTGCGTTTTGCTCGGCGCAGCATCCTGTTCGATGTCGTTTTCCGGGTTGTGTTGCACGGTAACCTGTGTAATGTGGTGTTAAGAAGCTGCTATCATAGCGCTTTACATGGATGTTATTCCATTTGATTTGTTTTTTAACGACCGAAGCTTTTATTTCAATCCCGCTTAAATTTTCTGTCAGAACGCTATTTATGAACAATCTACCTGTTTCCGATTCCCGTTTTTCGTATCCGCTGAGCACATTGCAGCACATTGCCCAGGATATTTTGATGCACGCCAGGAAAGGCGGTGCTACCGCCTGCGAAACCAATGTTTCCGATGGTTTTGGCCAGACTGTCACGGTGCGCCAGAGTGAAGTGGAAACCATTGAATACAATCGTGACAAAGGGCTGTCCGTGACGGTTTATATCGGCCGGAAGCGCGGCCATGCCAGCACGTCCGATTTTTCCCCGCAGGCCATCGGCGATACGGTCGCGGCGGCTTTGTCGATTGCCCGCTACACCGCGGACGATGATTGCGCCGGATTGGCGGAAGCGGAACTGCTGGCGCAGGATTATCCAAGCCTGGATCTGTACTACCCGTGGCAATTGACCGTCGAGGAGGCCATTGCGCTGGCGAAAGACTGTGAGCAGGCGGCGTATGCCGCGGACAAGCGCATCACCAATTCCGAAGGCGCCTCGGTTTCCGTCAGTGAATCGCAGTTTATTTACGCCAATAGTCTGGGATTCATGGGCGGCTATCCGCTGTCACGTCACAGCATCAGTTGCGCCATGATCGCCGGGCAGAACGACAGCAAGCAGCGGGATTACTGGTACAGCGTGGCGCGCGATGCCGCGGATCTGGAAGCGGTCGGAAGTATCGGGCAAAAGGCGGGCATGCGCAGCGCGGCGCGGCTGGGTGCGAGAAAAGCCGATACTTGCGAGGTGCCGGTATTGTTTGAGGCACCGATCGCGTCCAGTCTGATCGGGCATTTCGCTTCCGCGGTGAGCGGCGGCAACCTGTACCGCAAATCGTCCTTTTTGCTGGACAGTATCGGTCAGCAGGTTTTTGCGCCGGATGTTCAAATTCTTGAATTGCCGCATCTGCATAAAGGCTTGGCCAGCGGTCCATTCGATGACGACGGTGTGGCCACGATCGAGCGCAAGGTAGTGGAGAATGGTGTCGTGCAGGGGTATTTCCTGGGCAGCTATTCGGCGCGCAAACTGGGCATGCGCACGACCGGGAATGCCGGCGGCACGCATAATCTGATCATGCGGAATGCGGCGCCGATGGATTTTTCCGCGTTGCTGAAGAAAATGGGTACCGGTTTGCTGGTGACGGAATTGTTGGGGCACGGCATCAATGCGGTGACCGGGGATTATTCGCGCGGCGCTTCCGGGTTCTGGGTCGAGAACGGCGCAATCAGCCACCCGGTCGAGGAAATCACCATAGCCGGCAATTTAAAGGATA
>CAZDYN010000020.1:0-14953 GCA_964509635.1 uncultured Nitrosomonas sp.
ATCATAATTTTTAGCCGCTTCCAATAAGCCCAGCATACCGGCTTGAATCAGATCGTCGACCTGCACACTCGCCGGCAATCGAGTCATCATGTGATAAGCAATACGTTTCACCAATGGTGTAAATTCAGTGACAAACTGTTCTTTATCAATCGTCCTAGTTCCAGTCGCAGTATACATATTCAATCACACCGTAAAATTAACCATACTTAAATGACTTGTCCGAATCAATCGTTGCATGAAATTATCAATACCCCCGCTATACTTATCCGGGCATGAAGAGCGCAAAATACTCTGCGCCAGATACTTGAAGCATGCCGCCGCTTGCGAATCCGGGTATGCTTCCATCACCGGCCTGCAAAGTTGCGTTGCATTCCGTAGCTTTTCATCGCTTTGGATATAGCCGGCATATTCAAGTGTCACGGAAAGATATTGACGGGCCACTTTGTATAAATTCTGATAAATCGTCAGCGACTCCGTCTCCGAATCAACTCTGTTCATCAGAATCACAAAATGCTGCTTGGCATATTCCTGGTTCATGATTTTTATCAGCGCATAGGCTCCCGTAAGAGATGAAGCAGATCCTGAAATTACGATCATGACTTGTTCCGAAGCCAGACTTAAAGGCAGCACATGCGTAGTGCCGGTCATGGCAGTATCGATCAACACAATGTCTACGGCTTCGGTAAGCTCCGAGAAACACTTGACGAGCCAATCCTGTTCGCGCGGATTAAGCTTGTTTAATGCCTGAATGCCACGCATGGCGGATAATATGGTGATGTTCTCAGGGCCTTGTAACAGTACTTGATCTAATCGTTTATCCCGGTGAATCACGTGCAGTAAATCAAAACGGGCCTGCAAGCCTAAACTCGTGCAAATATTGTTGTGACATGGGTTCTCATCAATCAGTAACACGCGCTGGCCATTTTGCGCCAATGCGGCTGCAAGATTCACCACAACACTGGTTTTCCCTATCCGTGACTTTCCTCCGGCAATGGTAAAAACACGCGCCGGATCAGTTGTCCGGAATGAAATCAGCTTGCGTAAGCCCGCCGCCTGATCTTGTAAAATCAATCTAGTCATAAGTAAACCCTGCCAATGATCTTTCCTCGGAATGCAAAGACTCCGCACTATTCTTGGTTGCCATAATCAAAGCAAACTCTGCATCCTGCAAAGTAAATGCGGAATCCCCGGGGATTGATTTAAAAATGCGATGCAGCAAATAGCGTGCATTGGCGGTATGAATGTCTTCCGGAACCTTTTGCCCGTTCGCGACATAGTGCAATGGCAATTTTCTGCGGATGACGACATCCAGAGCCACACCGAGACTCGCGGCCTCATCGACTTTTGTGATAATGCAGCCGTAAATTCCGTTCTTCTGGTAAGCTGAAATCACTTCATCTTGTGTTTTTCCATTCGAGGCCGCACTCAGAATGAGCATGCGCTTGACATCCGCACCGCAGTTACTCAGCATGGCGATCTGTTCCGCAACCATTTGATCGCGCTGACTCATCCCTACTGTATCAATCAGCACCATGTGTTTGTTTTTCAGCTCCGACAGCGTCAATTGCAAATCTTCAGTGTCTTTGATGTTGCGCACGGGAATACCTAATAACTGCCCGTAAATGCGCAATTGCTCATGGCCGCCGATCCGGTAACTATCGGTCGTGAGTAACGCCACTTTATCGGCTCCATGTCTGATTACACACCGGGCTGCCAGTTTTGCGGTAGTTGTGGTTTTGCCGACGCCGGTTGGACCGATCAATGCGTAAACACCGCCCTTTTCTATCATTTCATCACTGGCAACCGTACGCAGATTAAAAGCTAATGCGGACATGGCCTGTTTCAAGCTCTGCTCATAGTCAAAGCCTGCGGTTAATTTATCGACCAGCCGGCGTGACAGTAGCGGACTAAAACCCGTATCCAGCAAAGTGCGTAGCAGTTTCATTTTTTCCGGTTTGCGCTGGGTAAAGTTGCCCCACGCGACAGTGGCCAATTGATCTTCCAGCGTATTTTTCATCGCTTGAATTTCAGCAATAATATCCTTGGCGAATGACGCCGATATGACATCATTTGATACTTTTGGGGTTTCTGCCGGTTCATTGATCGGAGATAACAGGTTCGAATAGGATGCAGCCGTACTCAATTCTTTTTCTGGCTCATAATGCGCGATGCTTGGCGAATACGCCGCCGATGCTTGTGGCGTTTGAGTTTGCACCAGATTTGACATGTCCGAATCCGCCAATGCCATGATTTCCACACCATGCCGGGTTTTCCTGTTAGACAGGATCACGGCATCGTCACCAAGCTCTTCCTTAACTTGACGTAGCGCCTCTCGTGAGGTGGAAGCAATATATCGTTTTACTTTCATTTGTTACCCCCAACAATGGAAGTGATTTTGATTTTTCTGGAATCAGGAATTTCGGAATGAGCCAGTACCCTTAATTGCGGTAATGCACGGCGTAAAAACTTCGCCATCAAGAAACGGATGGCACCCGGCACCAGCAATACAACCGGCAACCCCAATTTTTCTTGCTGTTGTGCAGCATTGCGTGCTTCTTTCAACAACGTATCGGCAAGCCCGGGTTCGATTCCAGCGCCTTGAGCGCCGCCAGTCTGCATCACCTGGATCAGGATATTTTCCAGTTCATGATGCAAGCTCATCACTTGCATTTCTGCCCCCGCAGGATAATACTGGTCGACGATTGCGCGTCCCAAAGCAGCCCTGACAATCGCGGTTAATTCGATAGCGTCTTGAGTCTGCGTAGCGTGCTCGGTCAATACGTCAATAATGGTGCGCATATCCCGGATATGCACATTCTCTTCCAGCAAATTGTGCAAAACTTTCTGCACGGTCGAAAGCGGTAGCAGTTTCGGAACCAGATCTTCTATCAGTTTGGGAAATTGCGCATTGAGGTGATCAAACAGTTTTTGCAGCTCCTGCCGCCCTAACAACTCGGCCGCATGCGAATGAATCAGATGATTGATATGCGTAGTCACCACCGTACTGGCGTCGACAACGGTATAGCCATTGATTTGCGCCTGCTCGCGCAACGAGGCTTCAATCCATACGGCTGGCAATCCAAATGCCGGATCACTGGTTGCCGTGCCCGGCAACTGCATCGTGACGCGCCCCGGATTGATCGCCAGATACATACCGGAATAGGATTCTCCCTGACCGATGACCGAGCCTTTTAACGTAATGCGATAAGCATTTGGCCGCAATTCCAGGTTATCCCGGATATGGATAACAGGCGGCAGAAAGCCGATGTCTTGCGCAAATTTCCTGCGTATACCGTTAATTCTTTTTAATAAATCCCCTTGCTGGGCTTTATCAACCAAAGGAATCAGGCGATAACCGACCTCCAATCCCAATGTATCAATCGGTGTCACATCATCCCAGCTCGCATCTGATTTCTCGATCACGGGCAGCTCAGGAACAGCCGTTTCAACCGGTTGAGGGGCCGCGCTCTTTATTTTCAAATAAGCAATCGCACCCAAAATTGAAGCCATCAGCAAAAATACAAAATTCGGCATCCCGGGAATCAATCCCATAATGCCCAAGATCGCAGCGGTAATGACCAATACTTGCGGCTGGTTGAATAACTGGCTTAGTACTTGTTCGCCCAGATCTTCATCCGTAGTGACGCGGCTGACCACCAAGCCGGCAGCGGTTGAAATAATCAGCGCGGGAATTTGCCCAACCAAGCCATCGCCGATTGTCAGTAAGGTGTAATTTTTCGCTGCCGCGCCTAACTCCATGTCATGTTGCAATACGCCGACAATCAATCCGCCGATAATTGTGATGAGCATAATCAATATGCCTGCGATGGCATCACCCCGCACGAATTTACTGGCACCGTCCATGGAGCCATAGAAATCAGCTTCCTGCGAGATATTCGCTCTACGTTTGCGCGCTTCGTCTTCGCCGATCAAACCGGCATTCAGATCGGCATCAATGGCCATTTGCTTGCCGGGCATAGCATCCAGTGTAAAACGCGCGCTGACTTCGGCAATACGCCCGGCACCCTTGGTGATCACGATAAAATTGATGACCACTAGAATAATAAACACCACCAGCCCGACGGCATAATTTCCACCGACCAGAAAGTGCCCGAATGCTTCAATCACTTTACCCGCCGCATCAGGCCCGGTATGCCCTTCGAGTAATACCACACGGGTGGAAGCGATGTTCAGCGATAGCCTTAACAAAGTCGTAATCAGCAGAATTGTAGGAAATACCGCGAATTCAAGCGGATTCCGGGTGTACAGGCTCACCATTAAAACGATAATCGATACCGCAATATTAAAAGTGAACAGTAAATCCAGTATGAAAGGCGGCAGAGGCAGCACCATCATGGCCAGGATCATAATGATCAGGACCGGGCCCGCCAGCGTCTTGAGATTATTGATCGCTGTGAGAGATGACAATGTAACCGCAGTATTCATAGTAGTGGTAATAAAAACCTATCGTAAATGTCTTGTTGGAAAAGTCGCCTGATTACGTCAAACCGCTTGTTGCGCCGGATCCAATTCTGCCGGAACGGGCACATCCACCGGCGGCTGCGGCACTGCCCCGCCATATTCGTTATAGCGTTTCAATTGAAAGACATAAGCTAGAACTTCGGCGACAGCGGTATACAGTTTCTCCGGTATTTCACTTTCCAGTTCCGCGTGGTGATACAAAGCCCGTGCAAGCGGCGGCGCTTCAAGAATAGGGATGCGGTGTTCTTCGGCCATTTCACGGATACGCGCGGCCAGCAAGTGCACACCTTTAGCAACCACTTTGGGCGCGCGCATGCTGTTACTCTGATAGCGCAGTGCCACGGCGTAGTGTGTCGGATTCGTCACGATGACGTCCGCTTTCGGTATTTCCGCCATCATGCGGCGGCGCGCGGCTTCCCGTTGCAAACCACGAATCCGCGCCTTAACAAAAGGATCACCTTCACTTTCTTTAAACTCCTTGCGAATTTCTTCCTTGGTCATGCGCAATTGTTTCGCATGCTCCCAGATTTTGTAGGGCACATCGATGACGACAACCAGTATCATCGCGCCGATAATCAACAGAAAACTCATCGCCAGAAACTCACCGGTACGGCCGATGCCTAAATCAACCGGTACCGTCAGCAGCGCCATGACGGCTTCTTTGTTGTACCAGATGACCAGTCCCGCAACGGCACCAATGACAATGGTTTTGAGGATTGCCTTGACCAGCTCGACCAAGCTGTTGACGGAAAAAATCCGGCCTAAACCTTTGATAGGACTGATACGTTCGAACTTGGGCATCAGTGCTTTGGTGCTGAACATCCAGCCGCTTAATAGCATCGGAGCGAAAAATGCCACAACCAGAAGTAAAAACAACAGGGGGGCCATCGATATCAATCCTTCAATCGCAAGCACATATAACCGATTGAGCATCAGGTCTGTCTGGAACGCCAATTCACGCTCCATTTGCATGCCTGATTTCATTATTTTCAGCAATTTATCCATCATGCCGGCGCCCAGAAACAGTATTCCGGCAGCCGATGCCAGCAATACCGTGAATGTGGTCAATTCCATAGAGCGCGCAACCTGGCCTTCCTCTCGCGCCTTCTCCAGGCGCCTCGGCGTGGCCTCTTCGGTACGTTCTAAATCGCTTTCTTCAGACATGACAAGCTCCAAATTTCTACAAATGAATTATCATTGCGAATACTTGGATTCAATAGCCAGAATAAAGAAGGAATCATCCCCTTTATTACCGGAATATCGCATCCAAACATAAATATCGTTTACTATCATTGAATTAACAAATATTTTTAATTTAATACTTTGAATCCTGGACGCATCACCGGTTACGCTTACAGAGTTGAACAGCGCCTATGCATACTACGTTACGTTTTGCCCGTTACTTCTTGATAATAAGCCTGCTAGTAGCTTGTTTATTGATTCCTGCAGCCGGCTTACTACTACGTGGCAGCCTGCCGCAATATGACGGCAAAGCGGCTTTGACCGGGTTATCCGCACCCGTGCTGATCGACCGGGATGCGTTAGGCAGTGTCACATTTACCGGCGCGAACCGCCTGGATCTGGCGCTGGCGATGGGTTATATCCATGCGCAGGAGCGTTTTTTTGAGATGGATTTAATGCGCCGGCAGGCTGCGGGCGAACTGGCGGAATTATTTGGCACCGGCGCGCTTGCCCATGATCGCAAGACACGGCCATTTCGCATGCGCGCACGCGCTACGGCAGTAGTGCAGCAACTTCCCGGTGGACAGCGGCAATTACTCGACGCATACCGGACTGGCGTTAATCAAGGCATTCATGCGCTGATGGTGCGCCCTTTTCCTTATTTACTGACGCAGACCCGCCCTGCAGCCTGGCGCAACGAGGACAGTATTCTGGTGATAGCCGCGATGTTTTTTACCCTGAATGAGGAAAATATTGATCGTGAACTGGCGCTTTCCAGCATGCGCGCCGCATTACCCGATACGGTTTACCGCTTTCTGACGACACACGCCGGAAGTTGGGATGCGCCGCTTGTCGACGCGCCGTTTGCATTGCCGCAGCTCCCGCCGGCAGCGGATATTAACCTGCAAATACTGGATAAACAGTTATTTAAAGACCATCACCTGGCCCCGGAACAATCACCGGGCAGTAACAGTTTTGCAGTTTCCGGAGCATTAACGGGCGGTGCAGCCGTCGTCGCCAACGATATGCATTTGGCGCTGCGGGTGCCCAATATATGGTTCCGGTCGCGGCTTGTTTATCCTGACGCAGCATCACCTGATCAGATGCATGATATTACCGGCGTCAGTTTGCCGGGTGTGCCTTCGATTGTAATCGGCTCAAACCGCCATATCGCCTGGAGTTTCACCAATAGCCACGGCGATTTTGCCGACTGGGTACGGATAAAAACCGGTAACGCTGATGACACACACTATCTCGGTTCAACCGGCTGGCAGCCGCTGCAGACTATTCAAGAAACCATTCGAATCCGCAATGCTCCGGATGAAGTGATGACTATTGCCGAGACCGAATGGGGACCGATCCTCGCGCACGATCATGACAAAACTCCGCTGGCACTGGCCTGGACGGCGTTGCGGCCGGAGGCCGTCAATCTTAAATTGGTCGAACTGGAGCAAGTGAAAAGCGCGGAACATGCCGCAAGAATTGCGCAATTGGCAGGCATACCGGTACAGAATTTTATCGCCGGCGACCGCGACGGTAACATCAGCTGGACTCTGGCAGGACGCATCCCTGCCCGATCCGGCAATTATGATCCGCAAATACCATCTGACTGGACGGCTCCGGATACCGGCTGGCACGGCTGGCTCGATTCCGCCCACTATCCGGCGGTCAACAGCCCGGATTCACACCGGCTGTGGTCAGCCAATTCCCGCACCGTCTCAGGCGATCAGCTCGAGTTGCTGGGTAACGGCGGTTACGACCTGGGAGCGCGCGCCAGCCAGATTCGCGACAGTTTATTTGCACGCAACCAATTTACTACGGATGATCTGCAAGCTATCCAGTTGGACTATCGCGCTCTGTTATTAACGCGCTGGCATGAATTGCTGCAAACAACGCTTGAAGCGGCTGATGACGATATAGCGTGGCTTCCGGCACTGAAAACCGCGCTGATCGATTGGGATGGATCAGCTTCCACGGACTCTGTCGCTTACCGGATCGTGCGCAGTTATCGCTATGAAGTCATGCAAGCCGTGTTAAATGGATTTGCCGCTCAGGTGCGGCAGCACGATGCCACATTTCAGCTACCCAGACTCAGCCAGGCGGAATGGGTTGTCTGGCAATTAATCGACCATCAGCCGCAGCATCTGCTCCCGGCTCCGTATCAAAACTGGGAGGAATTACTGCATCACTGCGCGCGAGCGATTGCAGCGCAAATGCAGCAAGACGGACGCAACTGGGGAACGCAAAATGCCGCGCAGATCAAACACCCGCTCAGCCGGAAATTGCCGGCATGGATCGCGCAATGGCTGGATATGCCGCATGATCCGTTGCCCGGTGATCACAACATGCCACGCGTTCAGTCACCCGGCTTTGGCGCCTCGCAACGCTCTGTTGTCGCACCCGGTCAGGAGGAACTCGGTTACTTTGACATGCCGGGCGGGCAAAGCGGGCACCCGCTTTCGCCTTACTATGGCAGCGGGCACGCCAACTGGGTTAAGGGAAAACCGACACCGTTTCTCCCGGGTGCTCCCGAAAAACACATGAAACTTGTTCCAGTTAATTAAAGAGAAAGGATTCATACCGGAATCAATGATCGTCAGTTCGAATAGAAAATAGACTCGAAATGAGCAGTCTAATTGCTGCAAGATCGTACTCTTCGCGCTGCTCAGCACCGTGAAGAGTACGCAAAGCGCCCAATGAATCCTCAGGTTGCTTTCTTGACCAGATCGTGCAAATATGCCTCAAATTCCTGCTTCAGTTCG
This sequence comes from uncultured Nitrosomonas sp., assembly GCA_964509635.1. Taxonomy (GTDB): domain Bacteria; phylum Pseudomonadota; class Gammaproteobacteria; order Burkholderiales; family Nitrosomonadaceae; genus Nitrosomonas. The sequence goes on from CAZDYN010000020.1 coordinate 8,427, forward strand.
GGATGCTGCAATGCAAATTCCACTGTTGCCTGTAAATAACCTGATTTGCTGCCGCAATCAAAACGCTTACCGTCAAACTCATAACCCAGCACGCTTTCTTCTTTCAGCAATTTTGCAATGGCATCGGTGAGCTGTATTTCATTTCCGGCACCGCGTTCGGTTTGTTCCAAAAGCTTGAAAATGCGCGGAGTCAGGATGTACCGGCCGACTACCGCCAGATTGGAAGGCGCTTTGTCTATCGCCGGTTTTTCCACGATGGCTTTGACCCTGGATAAACTTTCCGCAATCGGCGTGCTATCGATAATGCCGTAGCGGTTGACTGTTTCTTCCGGCACCCGCTCAATCCCCAATACCGAGCAATGATGCTGGCTATAAATATCAACCATTTGGCTTAGACAGCACCGTTCTCCGGCGTCAATCAAATCATCCGCCAGCAATACCGCAAAAGGCTCATCACCGACCACTGATTGCGCGCATAAAACAGCATGACCCAATCCCAGTGCTTCCGCCTGGCGGATATAAACGCAATCAATACGTGACGGCAGAATGTCGCGGACCACATTCAGCATCTCCTGTTTTCCGCCTGCTTCCAGTTTCGCTTCCAATTCAAAAGCCTTATCGAAATGGTCCGGTATGGAGCTTTTGTTGCGCCCAATAATGAAAATCAATACATCAATACCGGCGGCGACAGCCTCTTCGGCAGCAAACTGGATCAGCGGTTTATCAACGATCGGCAGCATTTCCTTTGGATTTGCCTTGGTTGCCGGCAAAAAACGCGTTCCCAATCCAGCAACAGGAAAAACAGCTTTTCTTATCGCTTTCATCTATAGCTCTCCTTAATATTCAGTCAATTACTGTCAGATTTACTGCGTTGTTTATCGATCAAGTTCCGCTCAGCTTGGGTATCCATTGGGATTGGCACTTTGCCAGTGCCAGCTATTCGCGCACATCTCCTCCAATCCAAGTTTTGCCTGCCAACCCAGCAATTCAAAAGCCCGCCTGGGATCCGCATAACAGGAAGCGATATCGCCGGAACGCCGGGGGGCCATTTTGTACGGAATCGATCGTCCGCTTGCTTGCTCATATGCGCGCACCACATCCAATACGCTATAACCCCGGCCGGTGCCAAGGTTTACGGTCAAACAGCCGGAATATTGATGCATTTGTTGATTGCGTGAAACTTCGAGTGCTTCCAATGCCTTGAGGTGTCCGAGCGCCAAATCGACGACATGAATGTAATCGCGCACACCGGTGCCATCCGGAGTGGGGTAATCGTTACCCCATACGTTCAGGACTTCCCTTCGTCCCACTGCGACCTGCGCCACGAAAGGCATGAGATTATTCGGTATTCCTTGCGGATCCTCACCGATCAACCCGCTGGGATGCGCGCCGACCGGATTGAAATAACGCAGTATGGCGATGCGCAGGGAAGCATCACTGTGCTGCAGATCACGCAGGATTTCCTCAATCATCAGTTTGCTGCGTCCATAGGGATTCGTGGGAGCAAGCGGATGATCCTCCAGCAACGGCAATCGTACCGGGTCGCCATAAACCGTGGCTGAAGAGCTGAATACCAGAGTTCCGACATTGCATTCCTGCATTGCTTCCAGCAGACGCAATGTGCCAACGACATTATTATCGTAATAGGACAATGGCTTTTCCACCGATTCCCCAACCGCTTTCAGACCGGCGAAATGAATCACCGCTTTGGCTTTACTTTGCTTAAAGGCGGCTACCAGAGCAGCGCGATCGCGGCAATCTCCTGATATCAGTTCCGCTTTCCTGCCGGTAATTTGTTGCACGCGCACCAATGCTTCCGGGCTGCTATTGCAGAAATTGTCAAAAACGGTCACGTCAAAGCCCGCATTCAATAATTCAACGCATGTATGCGATCCGATATAACCAGCGCCACCAGTGACAAGAATCATGATTGTAGGCCTCGCAAGAGATAAGAAATGGACCCGGCCGCATTGAAATCCGCTTAAACTGCTCGTGGATTCTGTTCAATCAGCCGCGGAAGTGTTGCTGCAAGCTTATTACAAACTGGTCCAGCGAATCGACCGGCAAATGATTGATACCCGCCGCCGCTTTGCGCCCTCCACCGGTGTCAAATTGCAGGCACAGCACATCGGCGCCTTGCGGATTCGCCAGAGCAGCGCGCACGCTGACCGTATAGTTGCCGGCATGATTGAGCGTGATCACCGCATGCGCGCGATGGGGGTTTGCGTTTGCCAATTTGTTGGCAAAAATGCCGCTGACACGCCTTGCCCAAGGCGCATCGGGCAACAGGTACGCCGCGCAATGATCATCGCTTGCCAGTGGCTGCAATGAATCCGCCCGGCTCATATCATCGGCATATCCTCTTGCCAGTTCGCCAAAAACAGGCGATTCAGCAATGAAATCAAATGGGCTGGCATACGGCTTAATTTCCTCATAGAGATCTGCCGGATGAAAGTGTAAGTCAGTCAAGCTATCGCCATAACCGTTGTAATTCAGATATTCACCTAAATGCGCGAGCTGCTCCGATTCCGTTGCGGTTAAACCCGCCGAATGGGCAAGCTGCCGGGCTTGTTGTACCAGATTATCGCCAAAAGCAGCGGTAATCGCCCACAAATGAAATTTTCCTTGCAAGTGCAGATCGACCAGCAGGCTGGTACACACGTCGGCGGACAAATCGATATGGGGTGTCAAATGGGGATGCTGCGGAATTTCCCCGGCATGATGATGATCGAAGTATTCAATAATCACCCCTGCTTCCAGCAAGCGCATCAGTCCCTTGCGATTGCTGTCCAGAGAAATATCAAGCACTGTCACCCGGTCTCCCGCATTCGCCTCAACGCGGTCCAGCAGCTTGATATCCCGCTTGACACCGGTAATCAGACTGGCGGGTGTCGAGTCTGCCAGCCTTAATTGATGCAGCGCGCACAATCCATCCGCATCACCATTAAACACATAGTATTGATTCATAATTATCCGATCAGTGATTTTCCGGGTTAAGAATGATTAATCCCGTTGTCTCATCTAATTGAACCGGTTGATTATTACGACCGGTCCAGCGCGCCTGCCGTGGTCAGATAGCTGACGATCTGCTCGACAGCCTGTTCAGGTGCCAGCGTCGTGGTATCAATGCGAACTTCCGCATTCTCCGGTGCTTCATAGGGCGAATCAATGCCGGTAAAGTTTTTCAATTCCCCGCGGCGCATTTTTTTGTATAACCCTTTCGGATCGCGCTCTTCCGCCACATGAATCGGCGTATCGATGAATATTTCAAAGAACTCGCCTTGTTCAACCAGTTCCCGCGCCATCTGCCGCTCGGAGCGGAACGGCGAGATAAACGATACCAGCACGATCTGCCCCGCATCGACCATCAGCTTGGCGACTTCGGCGATGCGGCGGATATTTTCGACCCGGTCGGCATCGGTAAAACCAAGATCCTTATTCAGACCATGACGCACATTATCGCCATCGAGCAGATAAGTATGCTTACCGAGTGAGTAGAGTTTTTTCTCAACCAGATTGGCAATCGTCGATTTGCCGCTGCCGGATAATCCGGTAAACCACAGCACGAACGGTTTTTGCCCTTTAATGGCGGCGTGAGCTTGTTTATTGATGTTGATCGCTTGCCAATGAATATTTTGTGAGCGGCGCAAGGCGAAGTGCAGCATGCCGGCGCCGACAGTATTATTGGTCAGGCGATCGATCATGATAAAACCGCCGGTATCGCGGTCTTCTTTGTACGGATCGAACGCGATCAACTGATCGGTACTGAGATTGCAAATACCGATTTCATTGAGTTCCAGTTTCGTCACCGCGACATGTTCGAGCGTATTCACGTTGACTTTATATTTCAGCATCGAAATGTTGACTGTCACCGTGCGTGTCCCGATCTTCATCAAATATGGCCGGCCGGGCAGCATCGGTTCGTCCGACATCCAGACGATGGTCGCCTCGAACTGATCGGCGACACCCGGTGGCGCGTCGGTGGTCGCGAGAATATCACCGCGGCTGATATCAATTTCATCAGTCAGCGTCAGCGTAATCGATTGCCCTGAAATCGCCTGCTCCAGATCGCCATCGCTGGTGACAATACGCGCCACGCGGCTTTCCCTGCCGGATGGCAAAACACGAATGGGATCGCCAGGTTTGACGCTACCGCCGACGACGATGCCGGAGTAACCGCGAAAATCCAGATTGGGGCGATTGACCCATTGCACCGGCATACGGAAAACACCGGACTTCACTTCCGCATCCTCTACCTGGATGTTTTCCAGATATCCCATAAGCGTTTCCCCGCGATACCAGGGTGTATTCGCGCTCAGCTCGGTGATGTTATCGCCTTTCAAAGCCGACATCGGGATGGTCACGATATTCTGCAGCCCGATTTCTTTGGCGAAAACGCGGTAATCCTGATCAATCCGGTTATAGATTTCCTCGGAATACCCCACCATATCCAGCTTGTTGATTGCCAGTACCACATGACGGATTCCGATCAGCGAAACCAGATAGCTATGCCGCCGGGTTTGCGTCAGCACACCCTTGCGCGCATCGATCAGAATAATCGCGACATCCGCGGTTGACGCGCCGGTGATCATGTTGCGCGTATATTGCTCGTGCCCCGGCGTATCGGCGACGATAAACTTTCGTTTATCGGTGGAAAAAAAACGATAGGCGACATCAATAGTGATGCCTTGCTCACGCTCAGCGGCAAGCCCGTCCACCAGAAGCGCAAAATCCAAGTCGCCTGCTTGCGTACCAACTTTCTTGGAATCGACTTCCAGTTGAGCCAGCTGGTCTTCAAACAGCATTTTTGACTCATACAGCATACGCCCGATCAAGGTGCTTTTCCCGTCATCCACACTGCCGCACGTGATAAAACGAAGCAAGCTCTTGTTTTCGTGCGTTTTCAAATACAGCTCGATATCCTCGGCGATCAAATCAGATACATGTGCCATTAGAAGTAACCCTCCTGTTTCTTTTTCTCCATCGAGCCTGCGGAGTCATGATCGATCAACCGGCCTTGCCGTTCGGATGTTTTTGTCAACAGCATTTCCTGAATGATTGCCGTCAAAGAACCCGCTTCGCTTTCAACAGCACCGGTTAACGGATAACAGCCCAGTGTGCGGAAACGCACTTTCTTCATCATCGGCTGCTCGCCTTCCTGCATCGGTAATCGCTCGTCGTCCACCATAATCAACGTGCCATCACGTTCGACAACCGGGCGTTCCTTGGCAAAATACAGCGGCACAATCGGTATGTTATTCAAATAGATATATTGCCAGATATCGAGCTCCGTCCAATTGGAAAGCGGAAACACCCGGATACTCTCGCCCTTGTTCTTGCGCGTGTTATACAGCCGCCAGAGTTCCGGGCGCTGCAGCTTGGGATCCCATCGATGCTGTGCCGACCGGATTGAAAAAATCCGCTCTTTCGCGCGTGATTTTTCCTCATCCCGGCGCGCGCCGCCAAATGCCACGTCAAAACCGTATTTATCCAGCGCCTGCTTCAGCCCTTCCGTCTTCCAGATATCCGTATGCACTGCGGAACCATGCGTAAACGGATTAATCCCCTTTGCAACTCCTTCGGGGTTAATATGGACGATCAGATCAAGTCCCAGTTTCTTTACCATCACATCACGAAATTCGATCATTTCCCTGAATTTCCATGTGGTATCGACATGCAATAAGGGAAAAGGCGGTTTCGAGGGATAAAATGCCTTGACTGCAAGATGCAGCATGACGGCACTATCCTTGCCGATGGAATAGAGCATCACGGGATGCTCGCACTCCGCGACAACCTCCCGCATGATCTGAATACTCTCCGCTTCAAGGCGCTGTAGGTGTGTCAACATTATCAGTAGCTTCCTTCAATAGTAAAACGTAGCAGCGTTATATTAATACGACTATGGATCTCTTCTTATTGCGAAATAAACTATTTTATCCCTGTAATTTTTAATTTTTATTACACTGAGGAAATAGCTTGCATGCCTGTTTGGGCAAATCAGACGCACAGGTGATTGGAATTTTGATTCTATAATTCAATGATAACGGCTGATAATAAATCTAAAAATTCACTCTAATTTTCTTTCCAATCCTTTTGTTTATTCAACTAAGTATTGTATCCGATACGCAGAATATTGTCAGTGAACAATTCATGCAAAAAATATATAAGCCATTTATTCCAAAATGAATGAAATTTGTTGTAACTGTCCGGCAATTCGCCCTGTTTCTGTTTGCGTAACTCATAAATTGATCCGGAAACCAGTGAAATGAGTTTTTGTTGCTTCTATTGAAATACAAACAGAAAAAAATTACGCCTTCATTTAATAAAAATAAACCATTAATATTTAATATTATTAATCATCGCCATTCATCAAATTAAATGTCAGAAGACAAAAATTCTCACTTTTTTCTTTATAAAATCGATATGCGATTAGACAAAGCCATTTGTATCAGCGACTGAATCAGGTATAATGCCGCGCTTTGGGTCGTTAGCTCAGCCGGTAGAGCAGCGGACTTTTAATCCGTTGG
>CAZDYN010000021.1:0-14367 GCA_964509635.1 uncultured Nitrosomonas sp.
CATTATTTGCCCAAGCCTGCGCTGCGTCCAAGGACTCAAACTCTGCCACAATCAGACTACCTGAAAAACCCGCTGGCCCGGGGTCTTGACTATCGATAGCCGGATAAGGTCCCGCCAGAATCAGGCGCCCCGTCTCTTGTAACGCCTGAATTCTTTTTAAATGCTCAGAGCGGACAGTCATTCTTTTTTCCAAACTGTCCGGCACATCCTCACCGTTTATAACATACAACATTATTGTTCCTCACGCACTTTGCCTGCTATTTTTCCTGATTACTCCGCTCAACAACATCTGCACTTTCAGTCAATACCGGAGCCGGTTCCTTCAGATACCTTCCAAGCATAATCACTTGCATCATTACAAAAACAAGCATCAATCCCGTAGCACCGAAAAGCTTAAATGTAACCCAAGTATCCAGTGAAAAACCAAATGCAACATAAAGATTAATACAACCCATTGCAATGAAAAAGCCCACCCAGCTCAAATTGAGCCTATTCCAGACAAACGAAGGTAGAGCCATGTGTTTTTCTAACATCGCTTGAATCAGATTTTTTTTAAAAATCTGATTTGCTGCCAGAAGAACACTTGCAATTAACCAGTACAACACGGTCGGCTTCCATTTTATAAAAGTTTCATCCTGAGATATCAATGTTGCACCACCAAAAACAACGATGACCGCTAAATTTACCCACATCATTTTATCGATTTGACGATGACAAAACCAAAGCCAGCCAATCTGCGCTATAGCTGCCACCATTGCCACAGCGGTTGCGACAAAGATATCGTAAAGCTTGAAAGCCGCAAAAAACAAAACAACCGGAAAGAGATCAAATAACAGTTTCATCGTCACCAACACTGAATTTCATATCAATACAGAACTGCAACATTGATTATTAATATAAGAAATACTCACATCAAAATGGCGGGCAAGCGCGATGTAAGGCTATTTCTTTCCTTAATCGCTGCCCCCAATAATGCATAACCCAACAAATCACCTGACGCATCCTGATAAAGTGCTTTCACTCCCTCTTCATCGGCTTCCACGTACCATTCACCTTTTACACCAAAATCAGGCGGTGAGACCACTGTTGGACATGCGGGTATTTTTACGATCACCGGCATTGCTGGATAATGCACTGGCGTTGGATTGCCCGCAAGCGTTGCCGCCATCGCCCGTGCTGCATGCGTAATCGGCATCACAAAAGGCAATACCTTTCCTTCAATTTCGGCACAATCCCCCAATGCATAAATATTGCTGAATTGAGTTTGCAACAGTCGATTAACTGCGATACCGCGATTAACCGGAATACCTGCTGCTGTTGCAAGTTGCGTACGCGGACGCAATCCTACCGCAGATAAAACAATATCTGATTCGATTGATTCCCCGTTAGCAAATGTTATACATAAACGTTCATGCATTTGATCAACCGATTGCGTGGTTGCGTTTAAATGAAAAACCACACCCGCCGCTTCCAGCTTCTGCCGTATAAATGCACCGCCTTCTGGCGGCAAAAGGCGCCCCAGCGGTTGCGCGCCGATGTCAATTACATCTACTTTATAACCGGTAGTCGCCAAATCATTGGCAAATTCACAACCAATTAAACCTGCGCCAATGATACTGACCCGTTTTTTTCCCGCCAGTTCATCACGAAACTTCTTATAATCATCCAGATCATTAACGGTTAATATTTTAGCCACACCATTTCCGGATAATGGCAAGCGCACTTGATCTGCTCCCAGCGCCAAAACCAGTTGATCATAGAATACTTGCTCACCATCGACCAACGTCACTGCGCTTCCGGATTGATTAATAGCAGCAACACGGCAATGCGGACGAATAGAAATTTTCAACTGCGATGCCATTTGTCCCGCATCGCCATTTAAAATGGACTCGGGAGTTTTTCCGGACGATAACGCATTGGACAACATAGGTTTGGAATAAAAGCCGCCATGATCGGCTGATAACATAACTATATGAATATCCGCATTCAGTTTACGCAACTCACGCGCCACCGCATAACCGGCCAATCCACTCCCGACAATAACTACCGGATTACCCATCGACTTAGATCTCCACCATTTCAAAATCCGTTTTACTCACCCCACATTCGGGGCAGGCCCAGTTCTCCGGAATATCTTCCCAGCGTGTACCCGCCTCAATACCATGCTCCAGATCACCAAGGAATTCATCATAGACAAATCCGCAAATATTACATTGAAATCTTTTCATTTCTTTTTCCTAGATTGACAAAAAACAAGGCACACTGATCACTGGAATATTCTCCCGAATCAATGTGCCTTGTTTGCACTCCACTGCATCTGTAAATAGTCAGCCGCAATCTGTACCCGCAGATTCAGAACACTCCGACCGCTATTTACTTGTCCTTCTCGCTGTCCTTATCGCTATTATTCACTAAACTGACACGTCTTTGCAGATAAGCGTCACGCAAAAACTCATACTTATCCAGCGAAGCTTCTTCAAGAGTTTTATCTTCATCCAGAAACTGCGCACGCGCATTGACAGTCCTTGCTGCAGCAACAGGCAAGCGTAGAGCAGTCGAATTAAGATAAGCAACATCTTTCATAAAAACCCCTGTTACGCCTTGTGTAACGGGATCCATAAAGAAACTATCAACCGCGATCCCGAATGTATCGCGTAAGGAACTGGGACCCAAGAAAGGCAGCACGATATACGGACCACTGCCGATACCATAGTACCCCAGTGTTTGTCCGAAATCTTCGTTCCGTTTATTGAGATTGACATCGCTTACCGCGCTGATATCACTGGCAATATCGATCAGACCAAATACACCAAAAGTAGTATTGACTAATAATCGCGCACTACTGGCCAGTGCACTCTCATAATTCAATTGAAGAACAGAGTTGGTTATCACCACCACATTGTTCAGATTGGAGAAGAAATTCCCAACAACCAATTCAATAGGATCGGGTGTAACCCTCTTATAACCTCTGGCAACCGGATCGAATATATTGTCATATACCATTTCGTTAAAATCAAAAACGGCACGATTCATAGGTTCCAGAGGATCATAAGGACCATTCTGATCATTCTGCTTTGTTGAAGCACAACCAGTTAAAAGTAAACCAGAAACCAGAATAGCGATAGCTTTGGAACGGATAATATTAATCATGTTCTTATTTCTTTTAATAAAAATTCGGTGGATCTTGCCACATTTATAAAATAGGTTCAATACGCCCCGTCACAAAGTTCTATTTTTGATCAGGTTAGATAACAATTGATACTATGCGCAGAATTAGAAAGCCTTTATCAAATCAAATACAAGTCTCGAATATACGGTAAATCACGCCGGATACTTAATGAAGTTTCTTTCAGCGACAAAATTCAGCTTTTCGCTCAAGCTGTCTCCATTCCATTATGACGCAACAATGCATCCAGATCCGGTTCACGCCCTCGGAACGAGATAAACGATTCAAGCGCCGAACGGCTTCCTCCCACCGCCAGAATCTCTTCCAGAAAATGCGAACCAGTCGCTGCATTCACTACACCATCTGAAGCAGTTTCTTCGAACATACTATAAGCGTCGGCTGAAAGCACTTCCGCCCACTTATAACTGTAATAACCCGCAGCGTAGCCTCCGGCAAAAATATGCGCAAAACTGTTTGGAAAACGATTAAAGTCCGGTGGAATGATTACAGCAACTTCTCTTCGAATATCATCCAATAACTGCAACACAGTCTTGTCATCGCCTGGTTCAAAATCACAGTGCACATGCATGTCGAATAATGCAAACTCAATCTGGCGCAACATTTGCAGCCCGCTCTGAAAATTTTTGGCTTGCAGCATTTTATCAAACAGAACCCTGGGTAAGGATTCCCCGGTATCAACATGCCGTGTCATTCCGGCCAGCACATCCCATTCCCAGCAAAAATTCTCCATAAACTGACTCGGCAATTCTACCGCATCCCATTCAACACCGTTAATGCCGGACACACCCAGATCTTCCACTTTTGTCAACAAGTGATGCAAGCCATGGCCAAATTCATGAAACAACACAATCACTTCATTATGAGTAAACAAAGCCGGACGCGGCTGATTATTAATATTCACTGGCGCTGAGAAATTACACGTGAGGTATGCGACCGGTATTTGTATGGTGTATTTTCCTGTGTGCTTATTGTCAATCCTCCGGCGTGTAACCGCATCATCCATCCAGGCGCCGCCTCGTTTAACAGGCCGCGCGTAGAGGTCCAAATAAAACTGGCCGATCAACTGTCCATTAGCATCATGAATATCAAAAAACTTAACATCAGGATGCCAGCACTGGACATTGCGCGAAACCGCCGCAGAAGCGATATGTATACCGTACAGTTTTTCCACCAGTTTGAACATACCGGTCAATACTTTTTCCTCCGGAAAGTATTGCTTAACTTCCTGATCAGAAAAAGCATAACGCTCTTCTCGCAATTTCTCACTGACATACGCCAAGTCCCAGGCTTCAAGTTTCGGCAGATTTAATTTTTCCGTCGCATATTGCTGTAGCGCCTGCAAATCGCGTATGGCGTGGGGTCTCGCCTTAGCCGCCAACTTTCTTAGAAAATCCAGCACCTGTTGCGGAGAAGTTGCCATTTTCGTCGCTAACGAAACTTCGGCATAATTTTCATAACCCAGCATGCGTGCCGCTTCCTGACGCAGTTCCAATACCTTGTTGATGAGCGGCAAATTGTCCTTATCCAATCCGGCCTGGCTATCATACTCACTGGCGCGTGTAGCATAGGCACGATACATCTGTGCGCGCAGATCACGATTATCGGCATATTGCAGTACCGGCAGGTAGGATGGCATATGCAAGGTAAATTTCCAGCCTGTTTTGTCATCTGCGGCGGCCAGCTCCCGAGCGGTTTGCAGCACATCAGCCGGAATGCCTGCCACAACTCCGGCATCTTCAATGAATAATGAATAGGCATTCGTGGCATCCAACAAATTATCGCTGAACTCTGAAGACAACTTTGACAACTCTTCCTGGATCTGCAAGAACCGATGTTTTTTGTCAGACGGCAATTCCGCCCCGCCCAATCGAAAATCTCTCAATTCATTTTCAATGATTTTTTTTCGCGCCGGAGTTACATGATCAAATTCCACACTCGCACGCAGTTGCTTAAATTTCTCGAACAACTGCACATCCTGCGACAATTCGGCATAAAACTGAGTGATCAACGGCAGATTTGCATTGTAGATTTCCCGCAGCTCCGGACTATTCATAACCGCATTCAAATGTGACACCTGCCCCCAAGCGCGGGACAAGCGTTCATTGGCATCCACCATGGGTTGTACAAAAGTTTGCCAAGTAGGTGTTTGATCATCAGCTCGCACCTTTTCAATCACCGCACGATTTTCTTTCAGCAATGCATCAATCGCGGGCGTAATATGCTCATTTTTTATTTCTGCAAAACGAGGCAATCCGGAAAAATCAAGTAATGGGTTTGACATGCTGCTCCAAATAATCGGTTAAAAACAAATTAGTCCGTGTTATAGCTGATGAATAATCAGGATACCCGGATTCAATGCTCATAAACAATATGACCATTTACCAAAGTATATTTCACACCGCCCGGTAATTCCATGCCCATGAAAGGCGTATTTTTACCTTGACTCGAGATGGTTGACGATGTCACTTTCCAGTAATAATCAGGATCAAAAATACAGATATCCGCAGCGCTTCCGACAGATAAATGCCCGGCCTCAATTCCCATGATTTGCGCTGGATCCGTGGTGATTTTTGCCAGAACTTTAAGCAGCGGCAGACGCATTTCCACTCCCCACTTTAGAGTGAGCGGCAACAACAATTCCACCCCTGTTGCACCCATCTCAGATTGGGCAAATGGCAGTAACTTGGCATCTTCGTCTACCGGCGCATGATCTGAACAAATCGCATCAATCGTACCGTCCAGTAAACCGTGACGCAACGCATCCCGGTCACCGGAACCACGCAATGGCGGCATCAGATGACAGTTAGAATCAAAAAAGCCAATATCCATATCCGACAAGTGCAGATGATTAATTGTCACATCACAAGTTATCGATAATCCCTGCTGTTTTGCAATACGAATCATCGCCAAGCCTTCAGCACTGGAAACCCGGCATAGATGCACTCTGACACCCGTTTCTTTAGCCAATAAAATGATATTGGAGATGGCGATCGTTTCCGCGCAAACAGGAATTGTCAGCAGACCCAGCCGGGTGGCCACCTCTCCATCATGCGCCACGCCTTCGCCGGTCAGACTGATTTCTTGCGGACGCAGCCACACGCTAAAACCAAATGTAGAAGCATACCGCATAGCCTGCATCAGCACGCGTAAGTTAGGTGACAAGCCATCCGGTTGACCAAAAACCACACACCCCGCATCGTACAACTCGGCCATCTCGGTCAAACGTTCGCCGCGCAGCCCTTGAGTGAGCGCGCCAATCGGATACACATGCGCCTGATTAAGATTTTTGGCGCGATGCTTCAGCATTTCCACCAGACCCGGTTCATCCAATGGCGGATCCGTATCCGGCGGACATGCAATACTCGTTACACCGCCCGCAACCGCAGCCCCCATTTCCGATTCCAACGTCGCCTTATACTCAAGCCCTGGCTCACGCAAACGCACGGACAAATCAACCAATCCCGGGCACACGATTAACGATTGCGCATCAATGACGCGGCTGGCCTGAAACTCATCGGGAGCTGCGCCGATTGCCACGATTTTACCCTTTGCAATAAAAATATCCTGAGCAGCGTCTATACCGTTTTTCGGATCAATCAGGCGTCCATTTTTAATATGAATTCTCATAGATCGCCTTCAGACCTGATTGCCTGCCAGGATTGACATCACTGCCATACGCACGGCTATGCCGAATGTCACTTGCGGTAAAATCACCGATTGTTTGCCGTCCGCAACTGCGGAATCAATCTCCACACCTCGATTCATCGGCCCGGGGTGCATCACAATCGCATCGCGCCGGGCGAGCGACAGTTTCTCCGGTGTCAGTCCATAATATTTGAAATACTCCTCCGCGCTGGGCAAGTTCGCGCCTTTCATGCGCTCATTCTGTAAACGCAACATCATCAGCACATCAATGTCTTTTAACCCCTTCGCCATATCGTGATAAACATGCACTCCCAAGCGCTCCACCATTTTCGGCAACAAGGTTTTAGGGGCAATCACGCGCACTTCCGGCACGCCCAGTGTTGTCAGCGCATGAATCTGGGAACGCGCTACCCGGGAATGCAGAATGTCACCAATAATAGCCACGCGCAAGTTATGAAAATCACGCTTGTACCGCCGGATCGTAAACATATCCAGTAAAGCTTGCGTCGGATGCGCATGGCTCCCGTCCCCGGCATTAATCACATGAATATCCGAGCGGACATGTTTTGCAATCAGGTGCGCCGCACCGCTTTGCGCATGCCGCACGACAAACATATCCGCATTCATCGCGGAAAGATTATTGACAGTATCCAGCAGTGTTTCACCTTTGGATTGCGCAGAGACTGCAATATTGAGATTAATGACATCCGCCGACAAGCGTTTGGCAGCAATCTCAAACGTCGTTCGTGTACGCGTGCTGGGTTCGAAAAAAAGATTGAATATCGATTTTCCGCGTAATAATGGAATTTTTTTGACATCACGCTCAGTGACCCCGACAAATGATTCGGCGGTATCCAGGATATGCAGCAGAATGGAAAGCGGCAGTCCTTCCGTTGTCAGCAAATGCTGCAACACGCCATTCTCATCCAGTTGCGGATTTCTATTGATCATTCCGGATGGCTCTTATCATACAAAATTAAGCTTAATTTTCCGTTCTCTTCACGCCTCAATTCCAGCATCTTATCCGCTGGCAGGTCCAGCATTGTGCCGGTATATTGCGCAGCAATCGGCAACTCCCTGCCGCCCCGATCCACCAAAGCCGCCAAACTAATCGAGGCGGGTCGGCCGTAATCAAACAGTTCATTGATCGCCGCACGAATGGTACGTCCCGTATGCAGCACATCGTCCACCAGCAAAATATGCGCCCCTTCCACTTCAAAAGGTATTTCCGATGGCTTAACCTGCGAATGCAAGCCGATTTTATCGAAATCATCACGATAAAAAGAGACATCCAGCGTTCCTGGCGGCAGCGCAATCCCTAGTTCCTGATGCAAACGGTCAGCCAGCCATACGCCGCCCGTGTAGATACCGACAAGCGCAAAATTCTTGCTCTTATCGGTTTGGATTTTTTTTGCAAGGCTTTGGAATACTGATTCAGCGTCCGGTAATTGCATGCTGTTCGTCAAAAAAAGATTGAAGTATTTGTTGTGCAGCTATCTGATCCAATACTGCTTTTTGTTTTCTTCCAGCGATACCGCTCTCGCGTAACATTGCACTGGCTGTTTCACTGGTATAGCGTTCATCTTGCAATATCGCCTTAATGTTAAACCGGCCCGACAGGTGCCGCGCAAAACGTCGACTTAACTGTGTCAGTTCATGCGTTGTCCCATCGCTGTGCAATGGCAATCCCACAACCAATAATACCGGCTGCCAGGTTCCGATCAACTGGGCAATCATCGAAAAACGCCGTTCTGTCACTTCGCTATCAACCGTTACCAGGGGACGCGCCACACCCAGTGCGGTATTACCAATAGCCACGCCTATCCGTTTTTTTCCGAAATCAAAAGCCAGAACAGTTCCTTGCGGGAACTGTTCGAGTAAATGATATGCCGACGGTGCATCCGGGAAATTTTCTGTCATCCGCACTGATTGTTACGCATGCCCGACTTCATTGGAAAGATTGGCGTCATGAATACCCAGCAACTGCATGGCGGCAGGCAACCGCTCTTCAGATGGCTTATCAAATAGCACATCCGCAGTAGCTGGCACCGTCAACCAGGCGTTCTGTGCCAGTTCATGCTCAATTTGACCCGCAGCCCAGCCGGCATAACCCATCGCAATCAGTATCTGATCCGGTCCTTCAGCATTTGCTATGGCTTTTAAGATATCCAATGAGGTAGTCAAACCGACTTCCTCGTTAACAGTCAGCGTGGATTGCCATTTACCGACGGGATGATGCAACACGAATCCGCAATCCAGCTGCACCGGTCCGCCAAACAATACCGGTGTCTCCTCAAAAGAATCCAGTGGCGGAATCCCCAACTGTTTAAAGAGGCCTAACAGCGTCAAGTCAGTGGGCCGGTTAATGACTATACCCAATGCGCCTTGTTCGTTATGTTCGCAAATATACGTCAGCGTCTTGGAAAATACAGAATCCGCCATTGTTGGCATCGCAATCAAGAAATGGTGCGTCAGATTAAGATTTTTCATCGTAGAAAGCCACTGCTTGCCAGTTGCTTTATCACCCTGTTTCTTCTTTTTCTACTCAATTGATTAGATATTTCCGCTTAAACCCAGTAAGACGTTTGAGTCATTACTTTCGATCCAAGTTTCATGGTTAATTTTACCGGCAGCGGCAATTCCGCCCCCCCGTACGACAATGCCATGGTTGCATGACTGGCTTCATCAATCTGCATCTGTGTCACAATGGCACGGCTTTTCTCGTCATGATGAGGTAAACGCTGCAAATGACTGGCCAAATGCGCCCCAACCTGATGCTCCGTTTCAGCCAGAAATCCCAAATTCCATTTATCTCCCAGCATTCCCGCCACAACACCTATGGCAAACGATCCGCCATACCAGAATGGATTGAGCAAACTTTTGCGCCCGCCCAGCTCAGCGATACGGCGCTCCGTCCAAGCCAGATGCTCTGTTTCTTCGCGCGCGGCCTGCATCAGTGTCTGCTGCACTGCTTCGTTCCGTGCGGTTAACCCCTGTCCTTGATACAAAGCTTGCGCACATACTTCCCCTACATGATTGACCCGCATCAATGCACACGATAACTGTTTCTCCGTATCGGTCAGTTCCGCTTCCGGCAATTCATTACCCGGAACAGGTCGCAATGTCTGGGCCGGCGTCAACAAGGTACGCAAGGCACTGTCAAAACCGATGATAAGCTTATCGATATTAATCATAGTCTTCATCTTGTAAGTTAGAATGAGCATTCATCATTATAGGCCGATATTCAAATACTCAGGCACACTTTAACAGTAACCCGCTCGCACCCGGCAAAAATTGGCTTCCATTATAATTCCAAACCCATCTGCCTTGCCAGCAATGAAACCGGATGCAGCACTTCGATCTTTACTCCCTTCCCGAATAATCCATTGGCAAGATGCATCGCACAGCCTATGTTTGAAGTCACAAGATACTGAACTCCGCTCTCCTGCACCGCCGACAGCTTGCTGTCGAGCAGGCTGTCGGCGATTTCAGGTTGATCGATAAAATAAGTACCCGCAGCACCGCAGCACTGGTCATTACCTGCCAAAGGAACCGCCTCTGCGCCGGGTATCCGTGCAATTAATTTGTAAGGATAGGCTTGGCCGCGCAATACATTCCGCAAGGTACACGGATCATGCACCAGGACTTTTTGCGGGAATGGCGCTATTTCCATATTCTCCCATCCCTCGGCTGCGATCAGAAAACGACTGATATCCATAACCTGGCCTTTATCGGTCACACCCGATTCAAGCAACTGCGCACCGCAACCCGATGCCGTACTGATAATCGTATCGAGTCCGTCAAAAGCCGATTTATTTTGCCGCACCAATGCAGCAGCTTGTTTTAACGCGCCGCTATGTTGATGGATAGCACCGCAGCACGCTTGATTGGACGGAATATGGACGGTATACCCCAATCGATTCAGCACAAAAATACAAGAATTCAATGTGACCACATCCGTTATTCGCGCCACACACCCCAGAAACAAGCCGACTTTACCGCGCTCCCTGCCCTCCGCAGGATAAATTTCCTGCCAGAAATCAGTTGAAACACGCATTCCACCCATCCTTACGGAATAAGGAAATTTAACTATGGGAAGCTGCGCGGCAAATCTGAATGACCTATTCTTTTTCAGCCTGTCTGATTTTTGTAACAAGCGCAACCAATCTCTTTTTTGCACGAAATGAAACAACCGGCGCAACCGCTCCAGGCGCACGGGCCGGGCCAGCAGCAGTCTTTCCAGCATGGTTCGCGCGCTTGATTTCCGGGCTATCGCTAGCGTTCCGGATTGATCCGCAATCAACGCGCGGGTCTCATCGATCAATTTCCCATAGGAAACATTATTGGGACAGACCGCTTCGCAAGCGCGGCACGTCAAGCAACGATCCATGTGCTGAATAAATCGCGCATTCAATGGAATACGCTCATTTACAACCCCATTCATCAAGGCAATGCGCCCGCGCGGAGAATCCGCTTCCGATCTCAATAACCGGTAAGTGGGACAATGCGGCAGGCACAGACCACATGAAACGCATTGGTTTGATTCACCGGCAATCACATCCTTGGAAAATTTTGAAAGCATTATTAAATTCACTATAAGAACAGTGCATGCTGCTATTGTTCATTGAGCACTCAGCAGCCTTAGTCAAGACAGCCATTTTATCACTTGTCAGAGCTATAGAAATTACTGTAAAATTGAATGTTATTTCAATCCAAGTTTCAGGGTTATAGACAAAATATGGTTATTATCAGATTGGCAAGGGGTGGTGCAAAAAAACGCCCGTTCTTTAATGTAGTTGTGGCAAATTCCCGCTATGCGCGCGATGGCCGGTTTATAGAACGCGTAGGCTTTTATAACCCAAGGGCGGCAGGCGGGGAAGAAGCACTCCGTGTTCAGCTTGATCGAGTCGCCTATTGGCAATCCAAAGGTGCGCAGTTATCAGCAACAGCAACCCGGCTGATCAAGCAATTTGCCGCCAGCAAAGACGCACCAGCCGCCAATAGCTAAAATAAACAAGCCCGATACATCCATGGTGATAATGGGCCATATTATGGGCCCATTCGGTGTTCATGGCTGGATAAAGATTAGCCCATACACGGAATACATTGATGGACTGATGGAATATCCGTCCTGGTGGTTATGCGGGAATAATGCACAATGGCAGGAAGTG
Source organism: uncultured Nitrosomonas sp. (assembly GCA_964509635.1). Classification (GTDB taxonomy): domain Bacteria; phylum Pseudomonadota; class Gammaproteobacteria; order Burkholderiales; family Nitrosomonadaceae; genus Nitrosomonas. Next base: position 12,004 of record CAZDYN010000021.1, read on the forward strand.
CATGTTGTTACCGGCCACATTAACGGCAACATTTTAAATGCAAAATTAGAGGAATATACCGACCGTAACGAGGTTCTGAAACTAAAAGGGGTGCAAATAGCCATTCCGCGCAGCCAGTTGCCGGATTTACCTGAAGATGGAAACAGCGGTTACTACTGGTCAGACTTGATTGGCACCGAAGCGCTCAATCTGAAAGGCGAAAAACTGGGTACGGTTACTGGATTACTTGAAACCGGCGCGAACGATGTTCTGTGCATACAGAATACCGATAAAGAAAAAAAAGAAATTCTCATTCCATTTATTGAGCAATTTGTCGTCAAAGTCGATTTGAAACTCTCGCGGATCACAATTGACTGGGATATCGATTATTAAGGTGATGGGCGATGACTTTTGAATGCGATGTCATCACGTTATTTCCGGAGATGTTTGATGCCATCACGCAATACGGCGTAACCGGAAAGGCGAATAGAAGCAACATCTTTAACCTTAATGCATGGAATCCGCGCGACTTTACCAGTAACAATTATCGCACTGTAGACGACAGTCCTTACGGTGGCGGGCCAGGAATGGTCATGATGGCACAGCCGTTAGAAGATGCCATTCTTCAAGCGAAAGCGCGGCAAAAGGCATCAGGATTGGAGAAATCTACGGTTGCGTATTTAACACCGCAGGGAAAACGGCTGGATCACGCGATGGTCACGCAGTTAAGCGAACTACCGGGACTGATATTGCTGTGCGGGCGATATGAAGGTATCGATGAGCGTTTAATCAATCGCCAGGTTGATAGGGAAATTTCTATTGGCGATTATGTCGTCTCCGGCGGCGAGTTGGCCGCAATGGTATTAATTGATTGTATCGTCAGGCAAATTCCAGGTACATTGGGTGATCCGCAATCCGCCAATCAGGATTCATTTGTAGAAGGCTTGCTGGATTATCCGCACTATACCCGCCCTGAGATATACCAAGGCGATCATGTACCGGAAATACTGATGTCAGGTAATCACGCACATATCCGCCGCTGGCGTTTACAGCAAGCAATCGGCAGAACATGGTTAAAGCGGCCTGACTTATTTGAATTAAAGTTTGCGCAGGGTATGACATCAGAAGAAGAGAGGCTTTTTGAAGAATTCAAACAATCCTGTAAATCCAGGTAGAATCGGCAAATAGGGGAAAAAAATATGAACTTAATCGAGCAATTAGAAGCAGAAGAAATAAAACGCCTTAACAAAGATATACCTGATTTCTCCCCGGGAGATACAGTTATTGTTAACGTCAATGTCGTTGAAGGCGACCGCAAGCGGGTGCAGGCCTATGAAGGTGTCGTGATAGCTAAACGCAATCGCGGCCTGAATTCATCCTTTATCGTTCGCAAAATTTCAAGCGGAGAAGGTGTGGAACGTACTTTCCAATCCTACTCACCATTGATCGCAAGCATAGAAATTAAACGCCGGGGCGCGGTTTGCCGCGCGAAGCTTTATTATCTCCGGGATCGCGCCGGAAAATCAGCCCGTATCCGTGAAAAGTTGCCTGCACGTACCGGTAGCAAAAAATCGGCGCCATCAACCGATCAAGGATCTGCTACAGCGGAAGAAGCTGCTGTATAGCACCACGATATCTCACAATCAAAATACAAAAACCCGTACATTGCGTGTCTATCAATGTACGGGTTTTTTAATATTCAGCTTCACGCCTTTTTACTTGAGCAATTCCTTAACATTCTCAGGTGGCCGGCATAATTTGGCTTTATTGCCACGCACCACGATGGGGCGTTGAATCAGATCCGGATTTTCCGCCATCGCCCGAATAATTTCATCATCCGATGCCGCGCTCAAATCACGTGCGGATGGTTCGTCTTTGCGTAAAATATCACGTACCGGCAAATTGAGTTTTTGAATTAACTCTTGCAGTTTTTCAACTGTCAAGGGAGTTTCATAATAATTTACGGACTCAAACTCCTCGCCACTCTCATTCAGCAAGGATAATGTCGCCCTGCATTTACTGCAGCTAGGTTTATGATAAATAACGATTTTATCACTCATGTATTATTCCCCTCCATCCGCCAGACACATTCCAGACTCTATACAAGCTTTGCAAGACCGCTATTTCACACCACATTCAGCCGATATCGCCTTATGCGCCGCCGACGAACCACTTAATCCAAAAGTGTCGGCTGTCTCGGTCCCGCGCGCTGACGAACCCTTGACTACCAGGGAATTGCCACGCTTTATCGCATCCGTTATTTTATTATCGGTTGCTTCATCGGAGGCCCAGGCTGAATCATCCTGAGTAAAAAGACGAAAATTCTGATTATTCACGATAGCTGTTGCCTCACTACCCGGCTTATAGGGATAACCTGCAATATAG
>CAZDYN010000022.1:0-14237 GCA_964509635.1 uncultured Nitrosomonas sp.
GGTGCTGGGCGGATCAGTCAACAAAGAGATCGTGAATCTGATTAATCGACACGGCGGGAAGGCTGTCGGCTTGACCGGCAAGGATGGCGCTTTCATCCGTGCCAGGAAAATGCTCATGGCTGACCGGGAGACAGCAGGAAAATGGATTAATATCGGCCAAGTGGGCGAAATCGAATCGATTGATCCTTCACTCATCGCATTACTCGATACGCAAGATTTTATTCCTGTCATCGCGCCGATTGGGGTCGGCGCTGATGGAGAATCGTATAACATCAACGCCGATCTGGTCGCCGGTAAATTGGCGGAAATCCTCAAAGCGGAAAAACTGATTTTGTTATCCAACATTCCAGGCGTACTGGATAAGGAGGGTAAACTGCTGACGGGGCTGACGGCCCATCGAGTGGATGAATTATTCGCCGATGGCACCATTTCCGGTGGTATGCTACCCAAAATCGGTTCGGCACTGGATGCCGTCAAAAAAGGTGTCAAATCGTGCCATATTATAGACGGGCGTGTGGAGCATGCGTTATTGCTGGAGATATTGACTGATCAGGGTGTGGGGACTTTAATTAAGGAAAACTAGGTAAATATTGGGAATATGGTAGTGTTTACCAGCGCTTGCCTAAGGCAGTCAGAATGCCGCGCAGAATCTGTACTTCCTCTTTTTCCAGCCGTGCCCGGGCAAACAAGCGGCGGATTCGCTGCATCAACAGTTTAGGTTTTTGCGGATCAAGGAAATCACTGGCAATCATCATCTGTTCAAGATGAGCATACAATAATTCCACTTCGTTGAAACTGGCCGGCGATCCAATCGGGACCTCGGGTTCTTGATTTTCTATCAGCGCCATGCGCAATTCATACGCCATCACCTGAACTGCACTTGCCAGGTTCAGCGAAGTAAATTCCGGGTTTGCGGGAATACGAATGATGATCTGGCATCTATTCACCTCTGCTGTGGTTAATCCGGAAGTTTCCGCGCCAAACAGTAAGGCCACCGGGTGATGCCGCGCATAGCGTAATAATTCCCGAGCACCTTGCCGTGCATTAAAAACATCATGTGAGAGATCGCGCGGCCGTGCCGTTATTGCAGCCGCCAGTACGGTATTCTCCAGCGCTTTATCCAGCTCCGTGCAGATTTTTATTTTTTCCAGGATATCGCGGGCACTGACAGCGCGAGTATCTGCCTCTTTATCCGGAAAAATCCTTGGATTGAGTAGATAAAGCGAACTCAGCCCCATCGTTTTCATCGCCCGTGCCGCCGCGCCGATATTACCGGGATGGCTGGTGTGGCTGAGCACGATGCGAACATGATCAAGCGGGCAGGGCGTATTCATAATGAGATTCGAGTCTTCTGGAATAAGAGAATTGTTGATTATAGAGCCGGTCATTGATCAGTTTGGTTTTTTATAGCAGAGAAGGGCGGAATACGGAGATTCTAATAAATCATTTTTACTGACTGTGACTGGGTCAGTAGTAAGAATTAATCAGGCTGTTGCATCGGCAATGCATCGGATTGCGTATGCCAATTTAGCTGACTCAAGAACTTTGACATGCTGCAAGCGATAGCCATAACCGTAAATTGTCAGAATATCCCAATCACTGTGTGATGAGAAATGGAGTTTGTTGCGGAGACGGCTGATATGCGTATCCACCCTGGGGTATTGATTTCTGCCGATAACCCCCAAATTTTCTCCAGTAAATGGATTCTCGACAGCAGCTTGTTTTGATTCTGAAACAGGTAGCATGCCAGCGCAAATTCCTTCTGAATGAGACCGGCATTTCTGCCGTTGACGATGACTTCCTGATTGCCGGAATCAATTTCATAAGAGCCAAAGTGAAGCGCTGTGGATTGTTTTTCCCGGCTGCGACGCGCCAGTGATTCTATTCTGGCGAGTAATTCGAAATGCCGAGAAGGTTTTATAAAATGATCATCCGCACTTATATGGAGGACATTGACGACATCGGATTCACTGTTGCGTGACGTGACACATATGACCGGAATATGCCAATCGAGGTTTTCCCGGATCTATTTGAGCGCTTCCCCGGCAGTGCCATCCGGCAGCATCCAGTCGAGCACGAGCAGGTCAAATTTTTTCTCTCTGAGCGCATCGAGAAAAGAAGCGATGGTTCCGAAGAATTCGCATTGGTATTGAGCAGGCGAGAACAGAAGCTGATAAAAGCTATCTGAGTTGTCTCGTCTTCAAGTATTCCTAAACGCATAGGCGGATGAGTTTTTAAACGTGGATGTTAGTTGATTATTAAAATTTTCTTGTTAATTTACAGTGCGGTACTCAATAGACCCATAGTACTTCATTGATAATCGGGCATTCAAGGCATTTCTTGAATTGATTGTGCAAAAGCAATTCATTGCGAAGCTCATCAAGTCAGAGCGGAGTATTGAGTTGCTTTAATAATCAAGATTTTTTGTGACTCTGATGCAAAGAGATGAGCGATTACTCGGAAGAATGGGCAATTATCACATTGCTATGTTGAGATATCCTGTAATGAAATACCCAAGGCATCCGCAACGCCTTTCCCATATCCCGGATCGGCCTTCAGGCAATGCCGGACATGGCGGATCTGTATTTCACGCGGAGCGCTGTTGATGGAGTTGGCAGTATTTGCAAACAAGGCTTGTTGCTGAGTCGGTGTCATCAAACGGAACAGTGCGCCTGGCTGCGAGTAGTAATCGGTATCCACACGATGATTCCAGTGATCGGCAGTGCCTTCCAGGGATAGTGGCGGCTCGCGGAAATCCGGCTGTTCCATCCATTCACCGTAGCTGTTAGGCTCATAGCCAAGTGCACTGCCGTGATTGCCATCGACACGCATCTGTCCGTCGCGGTGATAACTGTGAAATGGGCAGCGCGGCGCATTGACGGGGATTAAGTGGTGATTGACGCCGAGCCGGTAGCGTTGTGCGTCACCGTAGGAAAACAACCGGGCTTGCAGCATCTTATCCGGTGAAAAACCGATGCCGGGTACGACGTTGGCCGGATTAAAGGCCACCTGTTCGACTTCGGCGAAGAAATTCTCCGGATTGCGATTCAGTTCCATGACGCCCACTTCGATCAAGGGGTAATCCTTGTGTGACCATACTTTGGTCAGATCGAACGGATTGTATGGCACTTTGGGTGCATCGGCTTCCGGCATGATCTGCACTTTTAGCATCCATCTTGGAAAATCACCGCGCTCAATGGCTTCATACAGATCACGTTGATGGCTTTCGCGATCCTTACCGATAACTGCTTTGGCTTCGGCGTCGGTCAGATTCTTGATGCCTTGCTGGCTTTTAAAGTGGAATTTAACCCAAAAGCGCTCATTCCGTGCGTTGATGAAACTGAAAGTATGTGAACCGAAGCCGTGCATGGTGCGATAGCTGGCCGGTATGCCGCGATCGGACATGACGATGGTGATCTGATGCAGTGCTTCCGGCAGTGAAGTCCAGAAATCCCAATTATTTTTTGCGCTGCGCATGTTGGTGCGCGGGTCGCGCTTGACGGCATGGTTCAGATCGGGAAACTTCAACGGATCGCGAAGAAAGAATACCGGTGTATTATTACCCACCATGTCCCAGTTACCTTCCTCGGTATAGAACTTGATAGCGAAGCCGCGTATATCCCGCTCGGCATCGGCGGCGCCGCGTTCACCGGCGACCGTCGTGAAACGTGCGAAAAGTTCGGTTCTTTTGCCGATGTGCGAGAAAATTCTGGCGCGTGTATACCGGGTGATGTCATGGGTTACCGTAAATGTGCCGTAAGCGCCGGAGCCTTTCGCGTGCATGCGCCGTTCAGGGATCACTTCACGGTCGAAATGCGCAAGTTTCTCGAGCAGCCACACATCCTGCAATAATACAGGGCCACGCGGTCCGGCGGTTATTACGTTCTGATTGTCCGGTACCGGGGAGCCGGCAGCAGTGGTTAATTTTTTCGGATCACTCATGGTATTTTCCTTCTTGATATGGATTGGCAGGTTGCAACACACTGACGATTAATAGACAGCGAATTGCAACAAATATTTCCTGGGACATGAACTTGCTCGCATGAGGCATGGGCATAAAACGGATCAATTGAATCTTAAAACATAGAAGGCATATAATTTCTCGAGCGCCAGAGGATTCTACATTTTATGTATAAAATCAATTTATTATAGTTTTATTTGATCGGAGTATTGTGTTTTTTGGGACGGTGTGACCAATAAATACTTGAACTTTCTCAATAAACGTGTATCTTATTTGTGTCTTCTGGATTCAAGTTGTTAAATGTGATGCTCATGGTTGACCCTTTTTCCTTGATATTCGGTGGCCGACTATGTTAATCCATAGTCGTAAGTAAATTACTAATTATTAAGGAAATAGATATGGCAACAGGCATAGTGAAATGGTTTAATGACGCTAAAGGTTTTGGTTTCATCACCCCAGACAACGGTGGAGAAGACTTATTTGCACACTTCTCCGCAATCAACAGCAGCGGCTTCAAATCATTACGCGAGGCGCAACGCGTTACCTTCGACATTACAACAGGCCCTAAAGGCAAACAGGCATCGAACATCGTGCCTCAGTAAATTCGAGTGTAAAGCTTAAATAAACAAAAGCCCCGGTAATCCGGGGTTTTTTGTTGGTGCTGAGTGCAATCTCGATTGAGTCAAGTAGCTGAAGGTTTAGCATTCTGCTAATGAAAGGTGGATAAAAGCGATAACCCTGAAATCAAAGCTATCTTAGAATTTCTGGAAAATTCTACTAAAGATACGGTAGCATAGCGTCATTTTTTAAGACGTTGATTATTACTATGCCCGTTAATATACCTATTTTGCTTCCCGAACACTTATTACCTGTTAATGGCATAACTCTCGGTATTGCCGAGGCCGGTGTTAAAAAGCCCGGCCGCAAGGATTTGCTGGTAATGCGGTTGGATGAAGGCGCTAAGGCTGCTGGTGTTTTTACCCGGAACCGCTTTTGCGCTGCACCGGTAACCGTAGCGAAGCAGCATCTGGCGCATTCCTCGATTCGTGTGCTGGTGGTGAATACCGGCAATGCCAATGCTGGAACGGGTGAAGCGGGGATTCAGCATGCACTGGCGGCTTGTTCTGAGTTAGCCAGATTATTGGGTGTTGCCACGCAACAAGTATTGCCGTTTTCAACGGGCGTGATTATGGAGCCGTTGCCGGTGGACAGGATTATCAATGGATTGCCCGCAGCGGTGGCTGATTGCAAGGCGGATAACTGGTTTAATGCCGCACAGGCGATCATGACGACCGATATCGTGCCAAAGGCGGCGTCGCGGCAAGTGCGGATTAGTGGCAAAACGGTGACGGTGACCGGTATTGCCAAGGGCTCCGGCATGATCCGTCCGAATATGGCGACCATGCTGGGTTATGTCGCGACGGATGCGGTCATTAGCCAAAGCTTGTTACAGCATATGGCGAGGTACGCGGCGGATCATTCGTTTAACCGCATCACGGTGGATGGTGATACGTCCACTAATGATGCATTCATGGTACTGGCAACCGGGAAGGCCGGACATCAAGAGATTACTCGTCAAGACAGCTTGGAATTTGATCAGTTGCAGCAAGCCGTCACTGAGGTTGCCGCCGAATTGGCGAAAATGATCGTGCGTGACGGCGAAGGCGCAACCAAGTTTATTACTGTTCAGATCGATGCCGGCAGGGATGACGATGAATGCGCCAAGGTTGCTTACGCAATTGCGCATTCGCCATTGGTCAAAACCGCTTTCTTCGCATCCGACCCGAATCTGGGCCGTATTCTCGCGGCGATCGGTTATGCCGGAATTGATGATCTGGATGTAAACGGCATTCAGCTTTACCTGGATGATGTGCTGGTGGCGGAGAAAGGCGGCCGGGCACCCGGTTATCACGAAGAAGATGGGCAGCGTGTGATGAATCAATCCGAAATTACCGTACGCGTGGTGCTGAATCGCGGTTTAGCTTCGACTACCGTATGGACCTGCGATTTTTCTTATGATTATGTGAAGATTAATGCGAGCTACCGCAGTTAACAGACCGCTGAAATTCCATTGCACTTGCAATTCCGGTGTTAAGAATTGCTTCGCCCGTGGCGGATTTTAACGATCTCAAGAATAAATTCCATGAATGATTTAGATAGATTATGTGAACGGGCGGATAGATTGCTCGATCACTTGGAAAAATTTCTGCCGCCTGTGCAGCTGGAGCCTGACTGGCAAGCGGCAATCGCTTTCCGCTGGCGCAGGCAGGGTCATAACGGATATATTCAGCCGGTGATGCATCCGCACAGGATCACCCTTGCTGCATTGCGCGGGATTGACGGGCAGAAGCAGCGGATCGACCAAAACACACAGCAGTTCGTGCGGGGTTTTTCCGCCAATAATGTGTTACTGACGGGCGCACGCGGCACGGGTAAATCTTCTCTGATCAAAGCGTTGCTGAGTAAATATGCCGGGGATGGGCTGCGTCTGATCGAAGTGGAGAAGCATGATCTTGCCGATCTGCATGATATTGTGGAAAAGATTTATCAACGCCCGGAGCGGTTCATTTTGTTTTGCGATGATTTATCTTTTGAAACCGGCGAGCCGGGATATAAAGCGCTTAAAGTGGTGCTGGACGGATCGATCGCCACTATTTCCGATAATATTCTGATCTATGCCACCTCCAACCGGCGCCACATGGTGCCGGAGTTCATGCGCGATAATCTCGATACGCGGCACGTTGGCGAGGAGGTGCATCCCAGCGAAGCGATCGAGGAGAAAATTTCCTTGTCGGAGCGTTTTGGCTTGTGGGTGTCGTTTTATCCTTTCGGCCAGGATCAGTATCTGGAGATTGTGCGGTACTGGCTGGATTACTTCGGTATTCCGGAGATGACTGCGTTAGCGCGTACCGAAGCTTTGCAATGGGCGCTCGAGCGTGGCTCCCGCAGCGGCCGTGTGGCTTGGCAGTTTGCGCGGGATCTGGCCGGCAGGCAACAGCCGGTTGCGGGCGGTCAATAGCCGATGAATCAATTAACCGCTGCCATTACTGAGCCGGTTCCCGTTGTTGAGGTCGTTGCTGCTGTGATCATGCGCCCGGATGGCCGGTTTTTACTGGCACGCAGACCCGAGGGCAAGGTGTATTCGGGTTATTGGGAATTTCCCGGCGGCAAAGTTGAGAAAAATGAGTCGTTGTTGCATGCGCTGGAACGCGAGTTATGGGAGGAGTTGGGTATTCATGTCCGCCATGCCCATCCCTGGATAACGCGTATTTTCACTTATTCACATGCCACCGTGCGGTTGCATTTTTATCGTGTAGTGGAATGGGATGGTGAGCTTTCGTCGAGGGAAAAACAAGATTTGTCCTGGCAGTCGCCGCATCAGGTTGAAGTATCCCCGGTTTTGCCTGCCAATGGTCCCATTTTGCAGGCGCTATTGTTACCGCCGGTTTATGCCATTACGCGAGCTTCTGAGATTGGTATAGAGCCTGCCTTGAAGCAGATTGAGCAGGCATTGCAGGGTGGCCTGCGCTTGCTGCAAATCCGCGAGAAACAAATGGCACCGGATGCGCTGCGGGAATTTTCCCGTCAAGCGCTGGTGCTCGCACGCGCTTATCGCGCAACAGTGCTGATCAATGGCGACGCAGAACTGGCACGTGAGACCGGCGCCGATGGCGTGCATTATACATCCTCACAGCTGATGGCGATGTCATCGCGTCCTGATCCGGTCTATGGATTATGCGGCGCATCGTGTCACAATGCCGAAGAGCTTTTTGCAGCGGAACAACTGGGGCTCGATTTTGCCGTGCTGGGGCCGGTGCAATCCACGCTCAGTCATCCGGGGTTATCACCATTGGGCTGGAGACGTTTTGCCGCATTGATCCGCGGTTATTCACTGCCGGTTTATGCCTTGGGCGGATTACAGCCGGAAGACTTGCCAATTGCCCGGGAAATGGGTGCGCAGGGTATTGCCATGATGCGCGGGATTGCTTAATCATATATAACGTGGGTGGGCAAAGAATATTGTTCCATTCTCAGTGGAAGGTCTGTCCGGTGTAAACCGCTACCTGATTCCTGCCGCCCGTTTTGGCGGCATATAACGCCTGGTCGGCTCTATCGAGCAAGGTGGTGCCGATAAAATCGGCGTCGTGCTGCTGCGCGGTTAACAGGTTCCGCAGGCTGGCCATGCCGATTGAGACCGATACTGTGAATTGCTTGTCATGAAAATTGAGCGGGGTGGAACTAATTGCCTGGCGCAGGCGCTCCGCGATTTCATGCGCTGCTTGTAATACTGTCGACGGCAGCGCGACAACAAATTCTTCTCCACCATAGCGTGCCACAATATCGCACGATCTGACTTGTTCTTTGATTAAACCCGCCATGTGCCTGAGTACCAGGTCACCGGTTTGGTGTCCGTAGGAATCGTTTATTTTTTTAAAATGATCGACATCGAGAAACATGCAGATCAAGTCATCATCCCAGCGCACGCACCGGGCAATCTCGTCTTTGAAGCGCAGGTCAAAATAGCGGCGGTTATATGCTTGAGTGAGCACGTCCTGATAGCTGACTTCTTTAATACGTTGTTGATTGAGACAGTTCTCTATTGCAACGGCGGTCATGGCCGACAGCTTCTGCAGGAAGAGCGTACCAATGCCATGCTGGTAGCGGTTAATGTCATGGCTTAACAATAATAGCGCGCCGATGATCCGGCCGCTGCGCAGCAGCGGTAAGTACGCAGCGCTTTTAATTTGTTCGCGGTTTTTTAAATTAACCGTCATCCAGCGGTATGTTTTTAATACCTCGGTACCGAGCATGGGATGACCGGTCAGTGACTGGATAATTTCCGTATCTTTCAGGGTATCGAGAATCAGTAATTTGTTTTCAAAATTCAGACGGACTTCTTCATCGTGGTCAAAAAACAGACGTTCTGTGTCTTTATGATGATCGACAAGACATAGCACCACACCTAAGAGTTGGAAACGTGCGATGATTTGAGACAATAGTAAATCGCGCAACTGCTTGGGGGTGCTGGCACCGATAATTTCAAATCCGAAGGTTTCGTATAATTCCTGCTTCTTTTCATTGGCTCTGGCCTGTTTCAATAGATGATCCAGTTTGTATTGTAACTGGCGATTCTTCTCGTAGACCGATTCATCCATTATATAGGCTCGGTGGTATTCTTATCTTGCGGATTTTCTTCAGATACTGGAATTCGATAAGATTCTTGAGCCCATTGCGATAAATCATTTGTCTTGCATCGCTCGGAGCAGAAAGGACGGTAACGGCTGGCCGCTTCCCAGACGACTTTTTTATCACATTGCGGACATTTGACTATGCGTTGATGCATGAAAGCAGAAAGTTATCGGGGTTTTTGGTAATAAGGTGATTACTTTGTTTAGCAAATTATAAGTAAAATAAGGATGCGATCATAATGCAGGTTATGATACTAAATAGTTCGAGTCAAATTGACAACAGCAAGCGTCAGATTTATCTTTTGGAGTGTTATAGAGATTGAACAGTATTTCAGTTGCCAACGCAATATTTTTATGTTTTTTACAAAAAATTTGCGCATGTTAACGTTGTGACTTTTTAAATCACGTTTAACTATTTACTTAAAGGTTGGCAATCCTGGCTACGCGACAAGAACTCTCAGATTTCCTGATTGAAACCGAGAAGCGCGCCTATAAGCAAGCCTGGTTTGCGGTTCATGATGAACACGTGGCATTGGATATCGTGCAGGATTCCATGATGAAGCTCACGGCAAAATATGCTTCAAAACCGGTTGAGGAGCTGCCGCTCCTGTTTCAGCGTATTTTGCAAAATACTATTCGTGATTACTACCGGCGGCAGAAGATCCGGACATTATGGACTACACTATTTTCAGCATTTACACCTAGCGGTCAGGATAAGAATCAGGAAGATTTCGATATTCTCGAAACTTTACTGATAAAGCAGAAATCCAATGAGCCTGATGAGCAGCTTGAGAAAGCGCAATTAATCAATCTAATTGAAATAGCTGTGAAAACGCTTCCGGCACGTCAACGAGAAGCCTTCATACTGCGTTATTGGGAGGAGATGAGTTTAGCGGAGACTGCCGTAATTATGAAATGTACGGAGGGAAGTGTAAAAACGCATTGCTCGCGGGCAGTTCGTACATTAGCGGCAATACTTAAAGAGAAAGGAGTGAGACTATGAACGAACAGGAATTTGGAAAAGAAATTGCCAAGTTATTGAATCAAAGTTCAGAAGAAACAGTCAAGCAAAGCACTTTGTACCGGTTACAGTCAGCTCGTCAGGCAGCTTTGGAACATTGCCGGCCTGCAATGAAGATAATGAGTTCGGGGCGTAATACTTCAGTTTATGGTAAACATGGAGCGTATTTATATACTGGAAAACTGCTGTTGCTTTTAACGGTGTTGTTTATCCTGATGCATATAGCCTTGTCGCAATTTCTGGATAATGATAAATATGCGGCGATAGATACCATGATACTGGCTGATGATTTACCGATTGATGCTTATATTGATAATGAGTTTGAAGAATGGTTGGATATCGATTGATTGTAGTTTTCTGGTTGTTGCTGCTATTTTCCTGGGAGGCTTTTGCTGAAACCGGCAAGCCGCGGTGGAAAGAATTAAAACCGGAGCAACAGAAAATTCTGGAACCGCTGACTGAATACTGGGATATCATGGTGCCGGCAAAAAAGAAAAAATGGCTGGCTATCGCGAAACGCTATCCAAATATGAGCTTGCAGGAACAACAGCGTATTCAATCAAAAATGCAAAGCTGGCATGTGCTGACTTCTGAGCAACGTAAGCAGGCACGCGAAAGATACAAGAAATTGGAGCAATTGCCCGCTCATAAACGTCAAGAAATCAAACAGCGCTGGTATGAATACGAACAATTGCCGGAAAGGCCGGAAAAAAGCTCTGGCACCATGGCATCAGCGGATTTGGGCTGGATATAAAATAAGCTGCCACGTATTTGTTGAGCAGGAAGTATAAAAATCTGCCGGCAGGAAAACTGCATTTGCAAGTAAGAAACGCGATCAATTGATTGAGTTTCATCTGCATTTATTTTTCTAGAAAAATTCTTACCTTGTCTTTTCTCGCGGTTTAGTAAATGCAGCTCCCTCCTCCTTTATTACGTAACAAGCTGCCTTCAATATGGGTGAATGAACTTTCGTCGCAATTAATTGCTGAGGAAAATATACTGGCCTGGCTTGAAGTCGATCTTGATATTCAATTGCAATTTACCGCAGGTATTGTGGTTGTGACCGATCAACGTTTACTGGCCAAAATGGCGGGTGATCAGATTTGGCAGGCATGGCCTTACCGGCAAGGATTGTTGCTGGCGCAGCGGGATCATGCGGGTATCGGCTGCCTGGAGTTGCTTGATACGCAGGCCCGCCTGGCCTATTGGCGTTACCGGCTAGGTAACGGTATGGCGGTGAATCGATTGATTGAATGCTTTGCGCAGCAGCTTGACTATCATTTGAGCGGCAAATTCTCCGGTACGCCGGAAGCTCCGGATCAATGTCCGGATTGCGGTGCCGTCCTATTCGCAGAGCAAGATGAGTGTCCGGTTTGTGACAAACTCAGTCATGCGCCGCCTTCTACCTGGACATTACTGCGGTTGTGGCGTTTTGCAAAACCCTATAAGGGACGTTTGCTCATCGGATTTTTGTTGACCCTATGCAGCACGGCTGCAACATTGGTGCCGCCGTATTTGACCATGCCGCTCATGGATAATGTGCTGATTCCTTATCAGAACGGTCAGCCGATCGATACTGATTTAGTAACGCTGTATCTCTCCGGTTTATTGGGCGCGGCGATTCTTGCCTGGATGCTAGGCTGGGCGAGAACCTATATGCTGGCACTGGTCTCGGAGCGTATCGGTGCCGATTTGCGCACGACAACTTACGAGCATTTGCTCAATCTCTCGCAAGCGTATTTCGGCGGTAAGCGCACCGGTGATTTGATGGCGCGCATCGGCGCTGAAACTGACCGGATTAATCTTTTTATTTCCCTGCATTTACTCGATTTTGCTACTGATGTCATTATGATCGGCATGACCGCTGTAATTCTGGTGTCCATCAATCCCTGGCTTGCACTGGTGACGCTTTTGCCGCTGCCAATTATTGCATGGCTGATTCATTTGGTTCGTGACCGGTTACGCATTGGTTTCGAGAAAGTTGATCGCATCTGGGCTGAAGTCAATAATGTGCTCGCGGATACGATCCCGGGTATCCGGGTGGTTAAGGCATTTGCGCAAGAGCAGAGGGAAGCGGCGCGTTTTCATGCCGCAAACCAGCGCAATCTGCAGATCAACGACAGGGTCAATAAGATCTGGTCATTATTTACACCGACGGTTACATTGCTGACCGAAACGGGTTTATTGGTGGTATGGATATTTGGTATATGGCAGATATCGAGGGACGAAATTACCGTCGGGGTGTTGACGGCTTTTCTTGCGTATATTGGCCGTTTTTACATCAGGCTTGATTCGATGAGCCGTATCGTTTCCATTACGCAGAAAGCGGCTGCGGGGACGAAGCGTATTTTTGATATTCTGGATCATGTTTCCAGTGTTCCGGAATCATCTAACCCAGTGCATTTACCAACAGTTCAAGGTCAAATTGAATTGCGCCATGTCGGTTTCCGCTATGGAACGCGCAGCATTGCGCGTGATATCAATCTGGTTATCAAGCCCGGTGAAATGATCGGTCTGGTTGGCCACAGCGGCTCGGGAAAGAGCACGCTGGTCAATCTGATCTGCCGTTTTTACGATGCAACGGAAGGAAGCATTCTGATCGATGGGCATGATATCCGCACGTTACCGGTTGCTGAGTATCGACAGCATATTGGTTTGGTGCTTCAGGAGCCCTTTCTGTTTTTTGGCACCATTGCTGAAAATATTGCTTATGGCAAGCCGGATGCAAGCCGTGCGGAAATTGTGTCAGCCGCACGTGCTGCGCATGCGCATGAATTTATTCTGCGTTTGCCGCATGGTTACGATTCGCTTGCCGGTGAGCGCGGTCAAGCATTGTCGGGCGGTGAACGTCAGCGTATTTCGATTGCTCGTGCGCTGCTGATAAATCCGCGCATTCTGATTCTGGATGAAGCGACTTCTTCGGTGGATACAACCACTGAAAAGGATATTCAGAAGGCATTGGATAATCTGGTACGTGGCCGTACTACGATTGCAATTGCCCATCGCCTGTCGACCCTGCGTGAAGCCAATCGTTTGATTGTTCTTGACCGTGGAAAAATCGTTGAGATCGGTAGTCACGCTGAATTGATGTCGCAAGAAGGCTATTATTATCGCCTGTATCTGGCTCAGGCGCGTAATGTGGATACCGAGAACCGGCCATTGATTCCAACTGTGGAACAACATAGTGTTGCAGGGGAATGTAAATGAGCAGTGCGGGCGGTTTCCAGTTAAGCCGGGATACTTATGGACGCTTGGTTTTTGTGGATCAATCCGGTGTGATGCATGAAGGTGTGACGCCGGTGCGGTCATTTCCAATTACTGACCCGGATCAAGGTATCGCGCTGATTGATTCGCATGGCCACGAGCTCGCCTGGATAGAGCGATTCCACGATTTGCCGGAAGAATATCGCGCTTTGGTTGAAGCGGAGCTGGCTGACCGCGAATTTATGCCGGAAATAAGACGCATCCTGCAGGTATCCGGTTTTATCACGCCGAATACCTGGCAGGTTGAAACGGACCGCGGCGAAGCCGGTTTTGTTTTGAAGGGTGAAGAGGATATCCGTCGCTTAACTGCATTATCATTCATGATTACGGACAGCCATGGCATTCATTTTCTGATTCGTGACCGTCAGGCGCTGGATCGTCATAGCCGTAAATTACTGGATCATTTCCTTTAATGACGATATCGCATGAAATATTCGGGCTAAGAAAATGAATGCCTGCCGCCAGCTTGATATGCTGGAAGGTTTATTTATTTTCCAATGCAAAAATGCGAGAAAATTTCTCCCAGTAAATCGTCGGCAGTAAATTGCCCTGTTATTGATGATAGGGCGTGTTGAGCGAGTCTGAGTTCTTCGGCAAAAAGCTCCAGTTGATAGTCATTGTGAGTAAATCTTTGCGCATTTTCCAGATGGATTCTGGCTTGTGTCAAGGCTGCCAGATGACGTTCCCTAGCCATGAACATGCCTTCGCCGGCATGATTGAATTGCCAGCCAGCGATTTCCAGTATTTTCTTACGCAATAATTCCATGCCTTCGCCGGTTTTTGCCGAGAGATAAATCGTGCT
>CAZDYN010000023.1:0-14099 GCA_964509635.1 uncultured Nitrosomonas sp.
TTGGCCGTATTGATTGACGCTGATAATGCACAGGCAGCCGTTATTGAAGGTCTGCTGGCCGAGATCGCGAGATTCGGGGAAGCGACAGTGAAACGCATCTATGGCGACTTCACAGCTTCAGCAAGTTCGTCCTGGAAGAAAGTGCTGCAAAAATATGCCATCAAGCCGGTGCAGCAATTTGCCTATACAACCGGGAAGAATGCTACCGATAGCGCATTGATTATCGATGCCATGGATTTGCTCTATACGCGCAAATTTGACGGGTTTTGTCTGATCACCAGCGATAGCGATTTTACCGGCCTTGCCATGCGGCTGCGCGAGGAAGGACTTACGGTGCTTGGCTTTGGCGAGAAGAAAACGCCCGATGCTTTCCGCAACGCGTGTCACAAATTTGTATTTACGGAAATCCTGCGCTCAAGTCCGGCAAGCGAACCGGCGGAAGTTAAGTCTAAAAAGAGATCGGCAAAGGCCAAAACTCCCAATAAGGCAGCAGTAGAGCAAAAACCGCAATTCCCCGAAGAGTTTGTTTTGACCGCGCTGGAACAATCCGTTGACGATACCGGATGGGCAAGTCTCGGCGTCTTCGGCAGTTATCTGACCAAGCTGCAACCCGATTTCGATTCCAGGCTTTACGGCTACAAGAAACTCTCGGATCTCGTTAAGGACAAGAAAGATCTTTTTGTAACCGAAGAACGGCAAGCGTCGGGGTCCAATCAGAAGGTTCTGTATCTTCGTGCCAAGATATGATCGTCTTGGCAACCAACTGCGCGGCGATCATTGCCGCTTGCATCGAATAACAGCGTTTGATGGTACAAGCCGGTTACCGCTTTACCGCCGTGTATGCTTGAAAATTTGAGAATTGAATTGCTCAGAACTGACGGGATGGCATCAAGTGCCCAGGAAATGAGTCAAGGGATACTGAAAAGTATCGTCATGGCACTTGAGTGCGCTGAGTATGGCCGTGCCCGGGAATAACCGGGCATCGTACTGGCACAGGCTGACAACCGGAAATCGATGCGCCAGATTCTGATTGTAGCGGGCCTCAAAATCGCTTAATTCTTCAATGCCCATACCGTGGTGCAGCGTCCAGGCCATATCACCCAGCACACGCAAACCCTGAATGCCATGTTTATTCGCATCCAGGAAAGCATGCTCAAAAAAGGTATACAGTTCCGTGCCGTTTCTCATGCCATCCATCACGATGAGACGGCCCTCCTGGATATCCCGGTCAATGTCCGGTCTGACATCGCGCAGCTGGTTTACGATGATGGTTTGAACCGCGGCCGGGGCGACCAGAAAACACCGGTTACCCGCTTGAAGGCCGCCGAGCAGGAAGGGCAAGGCCAGCTTTAATCGCCCTGAATCGGTGTCATAAAATGCGCACAGGTGACTGCCATAGTTAATTGCAATACCCTCAAGATCGATATGCGCAATCCGCCCTGCCGCAGGCGTGGCAATAACCGTGCTGTCTTGCGTCCGGCTCTGTTCGAGATAAGCCAGAAGATCGGTCAGGCGGAATCTCCTTTCGCGTCTGGCGCCTATCCGCATGCATGGCAACTTGCCTGCGTCACTCCACCGTCTTAACGATATTTCGCTGGCATTGAGAATCTTCGCCGCCTGTTTGATGTTCAGCAGCGCTTCAACGGCGTTATCAGTAGTGTCCATGCCTATGATCTCCCGCAATCATTCCTGTTTGTATTATCCGGCGCGATACGGTTCCAATTTTATCGCTATTTCACAAAATGCTTGACTTGCATTTTAACATGAATCATATTATATAAAATGATCATCATAGAGTATTAAAGATAATTATTGATCATGTTAAGAATAAAGAATACTGACAACGCAAACCCATACGATAAACACAGGATGACAAGATGAATCCAGTTTCCAGCAGCTCCGCTCATTACAGTTTTTATTCCGCCCTAAGCCATGCGCCATTACGGAGCGCGGGCAATACACCCGATCTCTCCATTTACCGCCCGCCAGGCGCGCCCGAATACGGTATTTTCCGTTTCAAGGCAGCGGCCGAAGGTTTGCTGCCGGCGGGCGATGCGCATGACGCTGCGACCGACTGGTCGGATGATTTCGAAATTGCCTGGACGAAGATGGGCAATAAAGGCCCGTTGGTTCTCTTTCTGCATGGCGTTCCAACCAACCGCTCGCAATGGGAGGAAGTGCAGGGGCAAGTGTCGCGCTTTTGCGAAACGATTTCCATCGATATGCTGGGAATGGGCGAAAGCTCCAAACCGCGTCTTTATGGCCGCAAGGATAATCCGGCGCCCAATACAATGTGGCACTGGATCAATGATGTCGATTACATCGAGAAACTGATGCAGCAGGAATATCCGGGGCGGCAGTTTGTTTTTGTTGCCGATGATTGGGGCAGCGGTATCGCTTCGCACTATGCCGCCCGGCATAACGGCCGGTTGCACGCATTGGTACACATGGACCCGATTGCCTTCGACGGTTATCCGGTCAATGAAATACAGGCTATCGGCCGGGCATCCGAAATTCCCAATACGCCGCAAGGCGATGCGCAATTTGCAATGCTGTTCGCGGCTTTTGATCAGACACTGGTGCAGATTCTCAAGTCGATGGTGTATGACCCATCCAGATACAATCAATATAACTTGCGCTACCTGACCTTCCCCTATGTGGATGTGGATTATGAACGCAACGGAAAGCATGACGGTATTGCCGATGTTGCCAGGTCAACCACGATGCGTCTGAAACTTCACAACCTGCGTGTGCTGGCGGATCGCGCGGCGATTCTCAGCCCATCCCTGCTGTTACCTTATCACCCGGAGCACAATCCCCAGGGTGTGCAATACCGGAACATTACCGTTCCCGCACTGATCATGTGGGGCGAATTTGACAACATGATGCCGGCAGCGCAGACACAACGTTTTGCGAATGTCCTGGGAACGGATGATGTGCAGATTACTTACATTCCAAGAGCGGGGCATTTTCCGGCGACGGACAATCCGGATTGTGTCGCGGATACCCTTATTAACTTTATCCGCCGTGTCATGGGACGGCAAGCGCTGGCTGATATCTATGTCGGAAATCAGGGTATCTGGAAAGGGGATGAGCGCCGGATGATCGAGGAATTGAGGGTTTTACATGGCATTACAGGCTGACGATGCCGGATGATCCATATTTTATGAAAGTGCCATCACTTGAACCGGATTTGACTTGTCCGCTGCAATCAAAAGATATATGAAAATTTTAAATATTCCAGTGCGTGATTTATGACAACAAGGAATGACGGCTTGAATGCGCAAACATGGCTGGATGAACATGGCGATTATTTATTCAGTTACGCGCTTTTAAAAGTGAAAGATACGCATGTTGCGGAAGACCTGGTTCAGGAAACATTGCTGGCTGCGGTAGCGGCAAAAAATACTTTCTCCAATCGCTCCACGCTCAGAACCTGGCTCACCGGCATACTGAAGCATAAGCTGATTGACCATTTCCGCCGCCAGGGGCGTGAAGTAGTGATCACTGATCTGGTCGATCAGAATGAAGACGATCATTTGGACCGTTTTTTTAACACCAGTGGCCGCTGGATTGATAAACCGGAAGCATTCCCCGATCCCGAATCGGCATTTCAACAACAATTCCGGGCGGTTTTCCAGAATTGCCTGTCAGGGTTGAAGCCGAGGCAAGCTGAAGTCTTTCTTGCCAAGGAAATTCATGGCATGAGTAATGAAGAAATCTGTAAGTATTTTTCACTGAACCCGACTAACGTCTGGATTCTGATGCACCGTGCGCGCTTATTCCTGCACAAATGCTTGAAGACTCATTGGTTAAGTTGATC
This sequence comes from uncultured Nitrosomonas sp., assembly GCA_964509635.1. Classification (GTDB taxonomy): domain Bacteria; phylum Pseudomonadota; class Gammaproteobacteria; order Burkholderiales; family Nitrosomonadaceae; genus Nitrosomonas. The sequence goes on from CAZDYN010000023.1 coordinate 3,824, forward strand.
ACCAGAAAAGAATATGTTGAATTGTAAGCAAGCCAGTTTGCTGGCCTCGCGCGCCATGGATGAGAAGTTGCCTTATTGGAAAAACAGCTTGCTGAAATTGCATCTGCTGTTATGCCGCAGTTGCGCCAATTTTACACGGCAGATGGCATTTCTGCGTGAAGTCTCGCGCCGTTATGGAAACAGCCGTGACTTACGGTTGACCAAAGATGCAAGAAAACGGATCTTAAGGAGACTCTGAATAACTTGCATTTGTCATTCCGAACGTAGTGAGGAATCTTTAATAATCAATGTAATAGATTTCTCGCTCTGGCTCGAAATGACACTTGCTCAGGGTTTCCTTAAATACATTGAAGCATCATGAAATCGATGAACGACCCTGACAGCAGGAAGCCTTTGGTAATTAATGGAATGCAGTCTGATTAAGAAAACATACTGAATGAGGAGAATAAATAAATGTTACAAGCAATCACGAAAGAACGATCTGAATCGTCAGCTATTTTGTTTGAAATTGAAAAAGCGTTTGGAGGTCATGCGCCCAATGTTTTTCAAGCCTATGCCGCACATCCTGCATTACTGGCAGCCAACTGGCAGAAATTCAAGACGGTGATGCTGCAAGGCAAATTACGGCGTAAAGTGAAGGAAGCGATTGCGACGGTAATTTCGTACGATAACCAGTGTAATTACTGTATCGCGGCCCACAGTGCGGCGCTGCGTAGTCTGAAAATGAGTGAACCGGAAATTGCCGCACTGATTGAGAACATATTGCCTGATGATTTTACTGAGAAAGAAGCGGCATTGATAAAATTCGCCCGCAAAGCGAACCGGAATTGGCACGGCATCAATGGCGCCGATCACAAGGCGCTGGTCGATCTTGGGGTTGAAGAAGCCGAAATGCTGGAAGCAATGGGGACGATGGAACTTTTTATTGCATTTAACCGCTTTGCGGATGTAATGGACGTTGAGATCGATTTTTAACAGGCCGTTAAGGCCTGTTCCGGAACATACGGACACAAAAGGGTTTTTAATATATGCTGAAGTTATTGTGCTGTCTGCTGGTTTGTTTGCCCTTGGTATCATGGGCTGAAGGGCGGCATATTGATGTCGCCCGCTTTTCGCAAGGGGATTTGAGCGGTTGGCAAACGAAGGTTTTTTCCGGAAAAACATCCTATGCGCTGAGAAAAGAAGACGGCCGCACGGTTCTGCACGCTGACAGCCATGCCGCCGCCTCCGGCCTGTACCGCGAAACCAGTATTGATCTTCGCAGAACGCCTGTCTTGAACTGGACCTGGAAAGTTGACAACATATTGACCGGGAATGATGAACGTACTAAGGCGGGCGACGACTATCCCGCCAGAATCTATGTGGTTTTTTCCGGAGGAGCCCTGTTTTGGCGTACTCGCGCCATCAACTATGTGTGGTCGAATAAGCAACCGGTTGGCAGCAACTGGTTCAATGCTTTCACGGGCAATGCGGGAATGATCGCCGTGGAATCAGGGGTTGACCGGATCGGTCAATGGATTCAGATAAACCGCGATGTGCTGGCCGATTACCGGAGAATATTCGGCGAGGAACCGGGAGCGGTTGATGCCGTTGCGATCATGACCGATACGGATAACACGGGCGCTTCGGCAACAGCCTGGTACGGCGATATCTGGTTTGCTGAGAAATAATAAGACATTTATATCATTGATTAATAACAGATTGGTGGTGAGAATTGGTATGCCCAAAAAATTTCGATTTGTGCTGATCCATTTGTTTTTTCTTGCCATCGTGGTTGCTTGTATTGCGCAAGCACAAGCGCGGGTGCCAGCAAATGCCGCTTCCCAGCGACTGGTACTCACTGGTTCCAGCACCCTGGCGCCCTTGGCCGGTGAAATCGCGCGGCGTTTTGAATCATTGCATCCGGGCGTGCGCATCGATGTGCAGACCGGCGGTTCTTCACGCGGTATTCACGATGTGCGTAAAGGGATCGCCGCAATCGGTCTGGTGTCGCGGGCGTTGAAAGCGGACGAAGCCGATTTGCATGCGTTTACTATTGCGCAAGATGGCATCAGCCTGATCGTGCATGCCGGTAATCCGGTCATTACGCTCAGCCGGGAACAGATTGCGGATATTTACACCGGACGGATTACGCACTGGAATGCCGTGGGGGGTGTGGATGCGCGTATCACCGTCGTCAACAAGGCGGAAGGACGATCCACGCTGGAGCTGTTTCTGGATTATCTGCAACTCAAAAACAGTGAAATCAAGCCGCACATCATCATCGGCGATAACGCGCAAGCGATCAAAACGGTGACCGGCAATCCGCATGCCATCGGCTATGTATCCATCGGTGCGGCGGAATACGAGGCGCGGCGGGGTGCGCCTGTGCGGTTATTGTCATTGGGTGGTGTGGAAGCTTCCGTGGAGAATGTGCGGCAAGGTATTTTTCCGTTGTCGCGCCCGTTGAATCTGGTTACATCCGGCGAGCCGCAAGGCCTGGCGCGCCGGTTTATCGAATTTGCCCGCTCGCCGCAGGTACACGATCTGGTCAGGGCGCAATATTTTGTTCCGGTCAATGCCGACTGACAAGCTGCTGATTGGTCTTCTGCGCGCGGGTGCATTGATGGCGGCGCTGGTCATGCTGCTGATCCTGATTTTTCTGATACACGAATCCTGGCCCGCTTTATCAACGATACCGATCACTCATTTCTTAACCGATACATCGTGGCACCCACTGGAAGGCGCCTATAATTTAATGCCCATGTTGTCCGGCACGTTACTGGCAGGCATGGGGGCGTTGCTGCTGGCTGTACCGCTGGGATTAGCATCGGCAATATTCATCGTTTTTTATGCGCCACCGTATCCGGCTGCAATCTATAAGCGCCTGATCGAGCTGTTATCCGGCATTCCTTCCGTGGTTTTCGGTTTCTGGGGATTGACGACGCTGGTACCGCTGATCAATCAATGGCATCCGCCCGGGGCAAGCCTGCTGGCTGGAATAGGGGTGCTGACACTGATGATTCTGCCAACGATAGCATTGACTGCTTATACAGCGTTGGCGGCTGTGCCGGACGAATTGCTGCGCAATGCGGCTGCGCTGGGATTATCGCGCTGGGGGATGGTCCAGGGCGTCGCAATGCCGGCTGCAAGAACCGGCATTGCCGCCGGGATCATTCTGGCGGCGGCGCGCGCACTCGGGGAAACCATGGCGGTATTAATGGTGGCTGGCAACGTCGTGCAATATCCGGAAACATTGTTTGATCCGGTGCGCACGCTGGCAGCCAACATTGCGCTGGAAACGGCGTACGCCATGGGGGATCACCGTGCCGTTCTGTTTGTGTCGGGGCTGCTCCTGATGCTGCTGGTCATGGCGCTGTCGGGTGTGGCCGGGCTGCTGGAGAAGCGGCGTCATGCGTGAAATGATGACTATTCACACCGTGCAAGTTTTACGGGAGCGTGCCGCGCAGTTTCTGATTTATGTCGCGGTATTGCTGATCAGCGCGGTTTTTATCTGGATACTGGCCGATCTGGCGCGGGGCGGCATCGCGCACCTGTCCTGGGAATTCCTGACGGAATCCCCGCGAGATGCCGGACGGGCAGGCGGCATTGCGTCCATACTGGTTTCCACGCTGCTCATCTTGCTGGTGGCATTGCTGGCGGCCGTGCCGGTCGCATGGACGACTGCGATATTGCTGGTGGAGTTTGTGCCGGCTGACAGCCCGTTTGGCAAAACGGTGCGATTCAGCCTGCATGTGCTGGCGGGGGTGCCTTCGATTGTTTTCGGATTGTTTGGCAATGCTTTCTTCTGTATTTATCTGGCGCTGGGTTTTTCAATCCTGTCCGGCGGCTTGACGCTGGCGTGCATGTTATTGCCGATTCTGACAAGCACCGCGGAAGCCGGGCTGCGCGCCGTGCCGCATGCTTACCGCATGTCAGCATCCGCTTTGGGCATGACGCGCACCGCAGCGCTGGTGCATTTGATACTCCCGGCCGCCGCGCCGGTTCTGGCTGCCGGACTCCTGCTGGGAACAGGGCGCGCATTGGCCGAGACCGCGGCATTACTGTTCACCAGCGGTTATGTCGAACGCATGCCGGATTCCTTGCTGGATTCGGGACGCGCGCTGGCATTGCATATTTTCGATTTATCCATGAATGTGCCCGGAGGGGATATGCCGGCTTATGCATCGGCTCTGGTGCTGGCCGGTCTGTTACTATGCATTAATATTACGGCCATGAAGTTCGCTCATGGTTTACGGCGCAGGAAAATCATGACATGAATTCGAATCAACACACCGGCAAGCCGGATGCATTTACCCTGGGGCCGCTTGAAGAAGGCCCGGCCTGCTGTGATCCGCAACCGGTGATTCAGGTCAGGAATCTGTCCTTGCTGTACGACGGTAAAACCGCCCTGGATAAGGTTACGCTGGATATCTACAAGGGCTGCATTACCGCGCTGATCGGACCATCCGGTTGCGGAAAAACCAGTTTTCTGTCCGCCATCAACCGGCTGACCGATCTGATACCGGGTTGCCGTGTCACGGGAGAGATCCGGGTGAATAATCGCGACATTCACCATCCCGGCACGCACGTGCAGACCTTGCGCCGCCAGGTCGGCATGGTGTTCCAGAAACCCGTGCCCTTTCCGCTTTCCATCCGCCGCAACCTTTCGCTGCCGCTCAATGAGCATGGTATTACCAACAAAACGGAAGTCGCCGCAATCACCGGGCAAGTGCTGCGGGATGTCGGCTTATGGGATGAAGTGCATGATCGCCTGGATGCGTCCGCGCTCAGCTTGTCCGGCGGGCAGCAGCAACGCCTGTGCATTGCACGCGCTCTGGCATTGAAGCCGCAGATTTTGCTGATGGACGAACCCTGCAGCGCACTGGACCCGCTTGCGTCCGGTGTCGTGGAAGATCTCATCCGCCGTCTGCGCGGCCGTTACACCATTGTCATTGTCACGCACAATCTTGCGCAGGCAAGACGCATCGCCAACTATGCGGCTTTTTTCTGGGTCAGCGGGCGCGCCGGGCAACTGATCGAATTTGGCCGCTGCCGGCATATCTTTGAATCACCCAGCCATGAATTGACGGCTGCTTATATCAATGGCGTCAGAGGATAATCGATATTGTTTATCATGGTTTGATTGTGACTATTCAGTCACTCTGAGGATAACTTCACTGTAAGGACATTACAGTTAGCATCGACTAAATGCGGAAGTTGCAAATAAGTGCTGGTATGAAATGGTGGTTTCGTGATCGTTGTTTGCAGCGCGGCACTTCAAGACCGGGAAATGAAACGATAAAGGAGAATCATGAAATACCGTGGATGGGTACTGGTTTTATTCGGTTTGCTGACCGCGTTGTTTTTCAGTCTTGATCTGGGGCGCTTTTTTACGCTGGAAGTGCTCATGGATCAGCATGAGGCGCTGCAACAGGCTTACCGGGCGGAGCCGTTTTTTGTCGCTGGCATTTACGCGGCGGCTTATATCGTGATGGCCGCGCTATCGCTACCGGGCGCAACCGTCATGACGCTGGCAGGTGGCGCAATGTTTGGGTTGTGGATCGGGATTCCGCTGGCGTTGCTATCGGCCGCGATCGGAGCCACCCTGGCTTTCTGGCTGGCGCGCTATGTGTTGCACGATGCCGTGCAGCGCCGTTTTGGCAGTCGCTTGGAGTCCATCAACCAAGGACTCGAACGTGACGGCGTATTTTATTTATTTTCACTACGCCTGGTTCCTGTTTTTCCGTTCTTCCTGATCAATTTATTGATGGGACTGACCACCTTGCGCAGCAGCACGTATTTCTGGGTCAGTCTGGCGGGCATGTTTGCCGGAACGGCGGTGTATGTGAATGCCGGTACGCAGTTAGCCGCCATTTCGCATCCCGCCGATGTGATGTCGCCCGCACTGATCATTTCATTTACTGTGCTGGCGCTGTTCCCATGGCTGGCCCGCTGGATCATCGAGCGGGTTAAAACCCGGCGGCTGTATGCGCGCTGGTCCAAGCCCGCGCATTTTGACCGCAACCTGATCGTCATCGGCGCCGGTGCCGCCGGATTGGTGAGCGCGTATATCGCCGCCGCCACGCGCGCCAAAGTGACGCTGATCGAAAGCCACAAAATGGGCGGTGACTGCCTTAACTACGGTTGTGTGCCATCCAAGGCACTCATTCATTCAGCAGCTTTTCTGAAACAAGTGAAAAACTCCGCATCGCTGGGGATTGCTACTGCAACGGTTGATTACAAATTCAGTGATGTGATGGCGCGTATACAGCGGGTTGTCAGTACAGTCGAGCCGCATGATTCGGTAGAACGATATACGAAATTGGGGGTCGAGGTACTGCAAGGAAAAGCAACGATCACTTCACCTTGGTCGGTAGAAGTGAACGGTCAAACCCTGGCCACACGTGCCATTGTCATTGCCACGGGCGCGCGTCCTGCGGTTCCAAACATCCCGGGTCTTGAAACCGTTCGTTACTACACCTCCGATACTATCTGGTCGCTGACTGAACGCCCTGAACGATTGGTTGTGCTGGGTGGTGGTCCCATTGGTTGCGAGCTGGCACAGACTTTTGCTCGGCTGGGTTGTCAGGTTACGCAGGTGGAGCGTGGTGATTTGATGATGCGCGAAGACGCCGATGCGGTTGCTCTGGTTAAAGCGGCATTGCAAGCGGATGGCGTGCAATGTCTGACACAGACTGAGGCCGTGCGTTGTGAAAAAGATGCGGATACGCAACGCCTGATTGTGCGTAACCAGACGGGTGAAGAAACCGTGTTGCCATTTGATGCCCTGTTATGCGCGGTTGGCCGGGTGGCGCGCACGGAAGGTTTTGGCTTGGAGCAACTGGGCATTCCGGTGTCATCGCACCACACCATCGAAACCAACGCCTGGCTGCAAACCATCTATCCCAATATCTATGCCTGCGGCGATGTTGCCGGACCTTATCAATTCACGCACACGGCCGCGCATCAGGCATGGTATGCCTCGGTCAACGCGCTGTTTGGCGCTATCAAACGCTTCAAGGCGGATTATTCGGTTATCCCGTGGACAACGTTTACCGATCCGGAAGTTGCGCGCGTGGGATTGTCGGAGAATGAAGCGAAAGCGCGCGGTATTGCCTATGAAGCGACGCGTTTTGATCTGAAGGAACTGGATCGCGCAATTGCCGACGAAGCGGCGCACGGTTTTGTCAAAGTGCTGACCGTGCCGGGCAAGGATCGCATCCTGGGCGTCAGCATCGCCGGTGCGCACGCCAGCGATTTACTGGCTGAATTTGTACTGGCGATGAAGCACGGGCTGGGTCTGAATAAAATCCTGAGCACCATCCATACCTATCCGACTTGGTCGGAGGCCAACAAATATGCCGCAGGGGAGTGGAAGCGCGCGCATGCCCCGCAATGGCTGCTGAAATGGGTGGAAAGCTATCATGTTAAAAGGCGGGGGAAGGCGGATATTTAACCCGGATATTTCCGCAAATTTCTCAACTCGGTGCTTAGTTCCAGGGGGAGGCTGGAATGATTCTATATCGCGTGTGTTATGCAAACGGCTCAATATCCAGTTTCACGCCATAATCAGTCGTTTTATTTTCATTCATCTTGTTATTCTTCGTGATGATTGCATTGCAAGTAGTAATCTGATTCGATAGCCCCTTTTCATTAAGTCTATGGTGGAAACTGCTGGCTTGCTTGCGATTCAGGTGACCGACGGTCCGGTTATGAATGTCAATCCGGACAAAGTCGCTGTCGTAGGGATTACTATAATCCGGTATCAGATGGGCTTTCAGGATGCGCATTTTTGTGGTCGAATCGTCATCAACACTGACGGTATTTTCCTGGGCCAATTGCCGGATTGTGTTTTGATACGGTTCTGCCGCGACTCTACAGGCAAATTGACCCAGTTCAGGCCAGGCGTAATAGCCTTTTGCTGGGTTGATGCCTTGTTGTGAGCTTTTGTCCGGCTGGACTGTGGTATTTGTGGAGGCGATTTTGTCCCGGTTGATGAAGAGAATAACCGCAGAAATGAATGCTATCGGGAGTACATACGACTTGTCGACACCGGCGCCGGCAATCAGTCCGATAAACAAGGACAATACCAGGATCGACAGAATATTGATTTCCGGTTTCTGCTTCCCAGATGAATCGGAAGAGGATTGCGGTGGTTTGTTCATTAATTTATTGCTGCAAAGCTTGTTCGATGGCTGTCACAACAGCCGGATCAAAGGGTTTGGTGTGCGGATTGAACTGCGTGATGAGCCTGCCGTCGCGGCCGATCAGGTATTTGTGGAAATTCCACGTCGGGTAGGTACCTGATAGTTCGGCCAGTCGGTCATAGAAAGGATGTGCCTGTCCTTTTTTCACCGTGGTTTTCTCGAACATCGGGAATTTGACGCCGTAGGTAAGGCGGCAGAAATCCTGAATTTCCGCTTCGGTTCCCGGTTCCTGGCTCATAAAGTCATTGGACGGAAAACCCAGCACGACCAATCCTTGCCGTTCATATTTTTCGTGTAACTGTTCCAATCCTTCATACTGCGGCGTGTAACCGCATTTACTTGCGGTATTGACGACGAGCAGCACTTTACCGGAGTAGGCTGCGCATAAATTCACCGTATCCGTTCCCGCAAGCGTGCGGAAATTCTGATCCAGCAATGTGCTGTTGCAGGCAAAGACAGGGTTGATCAGAAAAGTCGTGAGTAAAATGAGAAAAATATGCATGGCTTGTCTCCTCAATCGATGGATTAGTTGCGGCAAAGAAGAAAGTATCTGTGTCCATTCTACCGCACTTCTTGTATCAGAAACTTATCTGGGTGCGGAAGGACAAAACCGATAAATTGTCTTTTCGTACCGGTGTGCCCAAGCCCGTATTACCAATCAGGGCTTCGGAAATATAGTAGTTCAGCATGAAACGGATATTCGGATAAGGATACCAATTTATTCCCAGTGTAATGACTTGAACCTGGCACTTTGTTGTACCGGTTCTGCATGGATCTGCGGAGAGGCTCTGATTGAAATTTTCAGCGAGATCATAGCGCCCGGCTACTTCCAACGCACCCCATGCGCCGTTCGGCTGGGGTTTGCCAAAAGCACCACGGTCTTTTTTATAGACGGCCGTTTCACCGGTTACAAACCAGCTTGCCTGCAAATAAAAGGCTTGAATAGTGGAATTTTTGCTGTATCCAAGTACGTGGTGGGTGTTATCAAGTCTTGCGATTGCGTATTCGCCTTGCAGCGTGAGCGGTCCGTTCGCATAGGCTGCTTCTGCGGAAAGAGTAGATTGACTGTTGCTATTGGGCGCGCCAAAGCTGATCCCTGCGTCTCCCAGGGATTGACTGATGCCTTGGCGTCCGCCATAAATATCTACAGCTTTGGCTGGTAGCGAATCTTTACTGGTGGTATCTCGACTGACAGAAAATCCGAGATGCAGAACATGGCCTTCTTGATCGATGGGCAGCCAAACAGCACGTCCGCCATAACTGATGCCTTCAAGAGGCAGACCAAAATGCGCAAGGCTCATTATATGGATGCCCAAGCCCAGATTATCCCTGATCATTGACCGGTAACCGATACCGGTTAAAAATTGCCGTCCGCTGTATATTCCGGTGGATGATGTGGATGGCCGTTCCATAAAAGTGATTTCATTGGAACTGGTCAGTTCTTCCATGCCTCGGTATGGTTTGAACTGCCCGGCGGTAAGCTGTCCCGGCCCTAGTTTGGCAGCTAGCCAGGCTTCGCGAAGGCTATGAGGAAAGGCGCTGGTGGCATTGACTGCAAAGTCATTCTCAAATTTGAAATTTACGTTATGCATTTTTCCTGTCAATGTGGCGTAGGTTCTGCGCCAATTGAAGCCGTCCCGGTCATTGCTGCTTAAAAGCTGGCTGCCAAACGCGGGGTAATCCGGATTTGCTTGATCCGGATATAACGAATGCGCATCGAAGTGTCCACGGCCGTTCAGTTTGATCTCAAAATTACCGTCATCGGTTCTGGCCCTGGGGCCGCCTGTGTAGGTGAAATTAACCGCATGGCATGATGCAACGCTAATATTTATCAGTATCGCGAAACTGCAAAGCTTTATAGTATTTTTCGTGTTCCATTTACATTCCGGCACGTGGCACCTTGGGCGAAAAAGTCTGCTTAGATTATATACTAAGGTTAAACAGGCAAATGGCTTGCGTCTTGTAGCGGGTGAGATGCGAGAAGCCGTGCTTTCTAATCCGTGCGCAAGGCATCGACCGGATTCAATTTTGCCGCGCGCATGGCCGGAACCACACCGGCGGCAAGGCCGATCACCATGGATAAGCCC
>CAZDYN010000024.1:0-13822 GCA_964509635.1 uncultured Nitrosomonas sp.
TCATTCATTTCGCTCTTATCGTCGAAGCACTTAGGTAGTGTTAACAGGACCTAGACTTACCCGCAAGAACCCATGACTGTTCCATTCGACCCAAACGCACAACGGATCGCCGCCATTGACTGGTTGCGCGGAATTGTCATGATTCTGATGGCACTGGACCATACCTCATGGTTCTTCAATACCGGGCGGATTTTTGCGGATTCCGTATTGCTCCATGAAACCGGCGGTGTATTTGCCAGCGATCAATTTCTCACGCGCTGGATCACGCATATCTGCGCACCCACTTTTGTTTTTCTGGCCGGCACATCGATTGCGATCAGTAATGCCCAGCGTAGGCAGCAAGGAATCAGCAATGCCGTCATTGACCGTGAACTGCTGCTCCGAGGCGCTTTTATCGCCTTGCTTGATTTATGTGTATTTTCACTGGCCTCCGGAAAACCGGTATTGCAGGTACTATATGCCATCGGCATCAGTATGATGCTGATGGTTCATCTGCAACGTCTTGGTTCCCGTACGGTTTTTTTGCTGGCGCTGGCAATTCTTGCCGGTAGTGAATTACTGCTCATGGCATTGTGGCAGCCGGATGGTGCAGTGCCGTTCTGGCTGGCAATCACTTTTGCGCCGGTATTCACCGATACCTATACCGTGCTCTACCCTGCGCTACCCTGGCTGGGAATCATGATGCTGGGCTGGGTATGCGGTGAGCAATTAATATCAAAGCGGCCGGACCAATGGCCGGCAGAACGCATACTGCTGACCATCGGCTGGTTTGCATTGACTTTGTTCGTGGTGATTCGCGGCCTTGACGGTTATGGCAACATGTTCATGCCCTTGGAAGGCAATACACTGACACATTGGCTGCATGTCAGCAAATATCCGCCCAGCTTGACTTACCTGCTGCTGGAACTGGGCCTGATGGCAATCATTTTCACGCTGCTGATACGGCTGGAAGCCGTCAAAAGCGCAGTCAACCGCAACGGTCCCGTGCTGGTTTTTGGACAAACCGCGCTATTCTTTTACCTCGCGCACTTCTGTGTTCTGGCAGCATTGCGCCTCGTACTGGAGCGCGGCAGCCTTGAACAGACTTATTGGATCACCGGGCTGGTGTTGCTCATTCTGTATCCCATCTGCCGCGCTTACCGGTCGTTGAAATGGCGCCATCCGCAAAGCCTGCTGCGTTTTTTGTAAATCGCTTAGCGTTGTCATGTAAAACCTTGTCATAAAATAGAACAAACATCCTACATAAATAGTACATTCCTCTCTTACATTCCACTTCTTTTTAATCCTATACTGTCACGGAATTTCAATTTCTAAACGATAATAAGCAGCGCAATACCTATGCCGTAAAGGCCTAACCGGTTTTATACATCAATTTATGGAGAATTCATGAAAATTCAGTTCAGCCAGCTTACACTTGCCGCTTCCTTATCATTCGTCATGGGAAATGCGTTTGCCGCGACCGGTTACACCGATGAAAGCGCCTTTACCACGGCCTTGGGCGCAACCCCCATCATCGTGGAAAGCTTCGAATCGACACCAAGCGGCAGCGTAACCTCGCTTATATTCCCGACAGTCAGTGTTTCCTGCAGCGGCGGATCCTGGTGTCCCGGTTTCTTCGGTGTCAGCGATCTGATGCCAACGGATGGCAGTCAAGGCGTATTTTACGCAACCCCGGACGCCATTACATTTACCTTCGTCACGCCAGTCACGGCGTTTGGCATCGATGTCGGCGATCTCGGTACAGCAGGTGCCACCAGTTTCTATGCCAGCCTGTCGAACGGCCATACGGCTTCATTCTTCACCAACCATACCGGTGCCGGCTTTGATCAACTCTTTGCCGGCGTAATCGACAGCAAACCGTTCACGTCAATCACTTTCTTTGGCACGGCACCCAACGATGGTATCTACTTCGACCGCATGCAAATTGCGGCAGTACCGGAACCGGAAACCTACGCCATGTTACTGGCGGGTCTGGGACTGCTGGGAATGGCATCGCGCCGCAGGAAACAAAAAGTTTCTGTCTAACTATGCAAGTGACAACGATCATACAAACCCCGCCGCGGCGGGGTTTTTGTTTGCCGGATACACTGCAAAACCCTGACAAGCCGCAAGAAAGAAGGATTTATTCCGGCACCGCTGTGGCCATTGTGCGCTATGTGCCGCCCAATTCGCATCACTTCCAAGGCTTCTTAATCATTCAGTTTTCATTCATGTTGACCGGTGTAAATTGGCACCATCAGAAATACATCTGAACTGAATAACTGAAAGGAGACACCAAATGGAAACCAAAAAAACAACACTGATCGGCTTCTTGCTCGTTATGTTGCTGGCATTCGCCTTGGCAACACCCACTTCAGCGCAAGCAGGCAGGGGACATGGTCATCGCCACCATCATCATGGTCACCATCACCACGGCCACCATCATCATCACTATTCGGGCGGATACAATTATATTTACAGCCAGCCCCGTGGATATAACCGGCCCTACTACCCGCAACCTCAGTATAACTATAATTACTATCCCGCCCCGGTTTATGCCCCTCCTCCCCAAATGATGATGGGCATTAATACCGGAAACATGGACTTTATGATACGCTTCTGACATGAAAAGCTGGTAGCAGGCTTCACAACGCTGAACCCGTTACCAGCTTAAACTCTATATCCAGCAGGACTATATCGTGTTATGAACCGGTGGCGGAAAATTCTGGCGTTTGCAATTCTGGCAGTCTGCTCAATCACGCAAACAACAGCCGGAGGGCAAAATACTGCAAACCACTATCGCAGCGGTAACGACTCTGCCGTTGTCATCACCGAACAAAAGGCCATCGCCATCGCGCAGCAGCATTTCAAAGGCCGCGTGCTGGCCATCAATCACGATGATCATACGTATCGCATCAAAATACTCAGCAACCGGGGCACTGTTCATAGTGTTCTGATCAACGCGACGGACGGAGCGGTGATATCGACACACTAATCCGGATTTTCCTTTCCTGAATTTCAATAAAAAATGAAATGCGCATCCTAGTTATCGAAGATGAAATCAAACTCCAGCAGCAGATTCGTCAGCATTTGGAATCGGCTGGTTACATGGTCGACACCTGCGGCAATGGTGAAGAAGGCTTGTTTTTCGCTACCGAATATCCATTGGATGCCGCCATAATTGATATCGGATTGCCCGGCAAATCCGGTCTGGAAATTATCAAGACTTTGCGTGAGCGGGGAAGCCTGCTGCCCATCCTGATTTTAACCGCCCGCAGCAGCTGGCAGGACAAGGTGGGAGGACTGGAAATGGGTGCGGATGATTACCTCACCAAGCCGTTCCAAATGGAAGAACTGCAAGCTCGCGTCAAAGCGCTGCTGCGCCGCGCCACGGGAATACCGCAAACATTATTAAAATGCGGCCCCATCACGCTGGACGTCACATCCCAATCCGTCACCGTCAATGGACAGGATATTGAACTGACATCGTTTGAATACCGTCTGCTGGAAGAATTGGTGCGCCACCATGGCGAAGTTCTCTCCAAGCACACGCTGGCCGACTATCTTTATCCGCACGACGAGGATCGCGACAGCAATGTACTCGAAGTCATGGTCGGCCGGTTGCGCCGCAAACTGGATCCCGGCGGCACCCTGAATCCGATTGAAACACTGCGCGGGCGCGGCTATCGTTTCACCCTGGCATGCAACAAATCATCATGATGTCCCTGAATCAGCGCATTCTTATCAGCGCAACCCTGGTTTTATTGATTTTTATCATCGGCATTGCATTAACACTGGATCGCGCATTCTATGACAGCGCGCGTTTAGGGGTGCAGGATCGTCTGTTCGCAAAACTGCTCATGCTGATGGGTGACGCCGAAGTGGAGGATTCCGGGGAACTGGATGTGCCGGCCAACCTGCTCGACGCGGAACTCGGTCACGTGAATTCGGATACCTATGCATTCATCGTCGATCATACCCATACCATTGCCTGGCGCTCCACTTCATCGCTGAATAAACCCATGCCTGCCATAACCTTGCTGAAAAAAGGCAAGAAAGAATTCACGCAGATCATGATCAACGGCGAACCCTACTTCATCTATCGTTATGGCGTTGCCTGGGAGACACCTTCCGGCGATTACCCGCTGACATTCAATGTCATCACTGATACCGTGCTGTTCGAAGCGCAAATCGATCGTTATCGCGAAGACCTGTGGGGCTGGCTTGGCATCATGGCTGTTTTTCTGCTGGCCACGCAAATGCTGGTATTGCACTGGGGCTTGCAACCGCTGCGCAAAGTTTCCGCGGAACTTGCCGCGATTGAATCCGGCCAGCAGGAAAGCCTGAAAGGTGCTTATCCCAGTGAATTAGTGCCGTTAACCAACAGCATCAATTCCTTGATCAACCACGAACACAAGCAACAGAAACGCTACCGCAACGGCCTCGCCGACCTGGCGCACAGCCTGAAAACCCCGCTGGCCGTCCTGCAGGGCGCGATTCATGGCGAAGAAGACGAATCCATCCGGCGCAAAACGATTCAGGAACAAATCGACCGCATGGATAACACCATCCAGTATCAATTACGCCGTGCCGCAACCGCCGGCAGCTCGCCGGGCATGGGGCAGATCATGCTGCGCCCGATGGCGGACAGAATCGTCAACACCGTTACCAAAGCCTACCGTGACAAGCATCCTGCAGTAACCGTCGAAATCAATGAAGCCATCGGACTGCGCATCGACGAAGGAGATTTGATGGAATTGCTCGGCAATCTGGTCGACAATGCGTTTAAATGGTGCCGCCACACCATCCATTTATCCGCCGGTTATGAAGGCAATCAAGCCGTCATCCAGGTCAAGGACGACGGCCCCGGCATCCGGCCGAACGAGATCGCCAGAATTCTGGAACGCGGCGTGCGCGCCGACCAATCCACGCCGGGGCACGGCATCGGCCTGGCCATCGTACGCGATATCATCCAGGTTTACGGCGGAGAATTGTCGATTGAAAACAATCCAACCGGCGGCCTCTGCGTTACCCTGCGTTTGAAGAAAAGCAAGTGATTTGAGCAATCAGTGATTTCATCTCAAGCCTTGAACACTGTCCACGCGCCGATAACGATGAACCCCGCCCCTGCAATATAATGCAGGTGTTTCTCGCTGATGTAGCCGGAAATGACGCTACCCGCCAGCACACCGATTGCGGAAGTGGCGATCAGCGCCAGTGACGCGCCGATAAAGACCGTCCACTTGCTAACCTCCTTGTCGGCGGCAAACAGCATCGTCGCCAGTTGCGTCTTATCGCCCAGTTCCGCGATGAACACGGTGGCAAAAACCGTCAACAATATTTTGTAATCCATATTTTTATATCCCGAAAGTTGAGGTTGTGTATTTTATGCAACTTCATTCAGAGTGCCAGTGATAATCAAGCAATAATGTTTCTGCAGCAGCGCGGAAATCATGCACCTTCTTGAAGAAAACGGTGATAATAAATGCTTGTCAGCATGGATTTCCCGCTACGCTCGAAATGACAGTTATTCAGCCGCTTCTTAATAAAAACGCAATACCCTTCATATTCAGGATTAACCCAATATTGTAAAAGGAAAAATCATGATCAAAGCCTACGCAGCACTTGAACCCGGTGGACCGCTCCAGCCGTTTGAATACGATCCCGGATTGCTGGGTGATCACGATGTTGAGATCGCAATCGAATCCTGCGGAATTTGCCACAGCGACCTGAGCATGCTGCACAACGACTGGGGCATCACACAGTACCCCTTCGTGCCGGGGCACGAGATCATCGGCACGATCGCGGCCAAGGGCGCGCAGGTGCAAAATCTGACATTAGGGCAGCGCGTCGGCTTGGGATGGCATGCCGGTTATTGCATGGCCTGCCACAATTGCCTATCCGGCGACCACAACCTGTGCGCCCAATCGGAATCCACCATTGTAGGCCGGCACGGCGGCTTTGCCGACAAAGTGCGCGCCAAC
Organism: uncultured Nitrosomonas sp.; assembly: GCA_964509635.1. Taxonomy (GTDB): domain Bacteria; phylum Pseudomonadota; class Gammaproteobacteria; order Burkholderiales; family Nitrosomonadaceae; genus Nitrosomonas. Next base: position 5,964 of record CAZDYN010000024.1, read on the forward strand.
GCCGTCAGCGTTGTGGCGCTGCCGGATGGTCTCAACGCGCAAAGCGCGGGGCCGCTTTTCTGCGGCGGCATCACCGTTTTCAACCCGCTGCTGCAATTCAGCATCCCGCCCACCGCCAAAGTCGCCGTCATCGGCATCGGCGGTTTAGGACATATCGCACTGCAATTCTTGAGCGCATGGGGCTGCCGGGTGACCGCCTTTACATCCAGCGACAGCAAAAAACAAGAAGCCCTGGCCATGGGCGCGCACGACGTGCTGAACACGAAAAATCCGGACGAACTGGCCGCCGCGGCAAACCGCTTTGACCTGATTCTGACAACCGTCAATGTTAAACTGGATTGGAATGCCTATATCACTACCTTGCGTCCCAAAGGCCGCCTGCATTTCCTCGGTGTACCGCTTGAACCGCTTAATATCAACGTATTCCCGCTGATCGCCAACCAATGCACCGTCTCGGGCTCCCCCGTCGGCAGCCCCGCCAGCATGGAAACCATGCTGCAATTTGCCGAACAGCACAGGATCGAACCCGTCGTTGAAATCTTCCGTTTTGATCAAGCGAACGAAGCGCTGGCGAGACTGGCAAGCTGCAACGCGAAATACCGCGTGGTTTTGAGTAACCAGTGATATAGGTGTGCAAAGGGACAATTTTTCCGCTTTTCACATACAGGACAATATAATCAGGTACGCTATGCAAATTGCCCGGAAAATATCATGAAAATACCTGCGGACATCAAACCAGTTAGCCGCCTGGGAGCCTGTCGGAATTAAGCAATCGTAGCGAGCCAAGTGGGATAGCCTTAATTCCGACAGACTCCTAGCGAACCGGAATCCCAACCGCTGACCCCGTGAGTCACATTCCCGTCCGTAATTTATTACATTGAACTATGGTTCTGTGGCCCGTGATCCTGAAAAATTGGATGGCAAACTCTGATCGGTCTCAATTTGCCGCTCCAAATGCGCCTCCACATCCTTCCGGCTGAATCCAATCGCACTGGCCACGCGATCCGCGTGGCTGACTTTGGAGACACCCGCAATCAGGCGGTGTGTCGGGCCTTGCGGCATGAATTCCACTTGCAGATACCGGCCGATACCGTCTTTTTGCAGTAATTCGCAGAGTTCGTGGTTGTGCGTCACCAGCAGAGTGCTCGCACCCAGTTTATGAAAGCCTTTCAGGATATATTCCGAAATGGTCATTTTCTCTTCGAAAGTCGTGCCTTCGGATAGTTCGTCCAGTACCACCAGGCTGCGCGGAGTAGCGTTGAAAAAGATTTCACGCGTGCGCTTGAGTTCATGGCCAAAGCGTCCCATCGCAGCGCTGAGCTGGCCGGGATCGGGTACTTGATAGTAAATATGTTCCGCCGGAACCAGTTGCCCTTGCGTGGCGGGAATGTAGCAGCCGATTTGCCCCAGCAACTGGATCTGCACGATCGTTTTGCAATACGCCGTTTTGCCGCCGCTGTTCGGGCCGGTGATAATCAGCACGCGCCCCGCCGGATCGAGGTGGATATCGTTTGGCACATAATCCGGAATGTTCCTGATCAACAGCGGATTCCGGGCCTGACTGACGGTCAGCCGGTGCTGTTTGTCATCGAGAATTTCCGGCAATACCTTATCCCCGGTGCACGACTGTCCATAGCGGTAAAATGACAGCAGTTCATCGAGCAATCCCAATGCTTCCACCGCCCTGGCCAATTCCAGGCTTTCGCGGAATTGCTTGCGCAGCGGATAAATGATTGAATCACGGTCGGACACACCCATCGCCAGCAGAACAATCGGAAACACCGGCGCGGTAAGCGCCAGGATACCGTAACCGATATACGACGCGCCCAGTTGCGGCATCAGGACTTCGATGAAAAACAAAATGCCATACGATGCGGCAAAGAAAATGAGTGCCGGTATGACTTTAAACAGCGAAGGCCGGAAGCACGAATAAAGGTCAAAAACTGTTTTTTCCTTTTTCGTTTTGAACTTGCCGCCCGACGAATAAACCGGGCCTTGCATTAATGCGTGGAGCCGTGATTGGCCAAAATCACGGATGGCATCCAGTAGCGTGCGCAAATAAGCGGATTGCGGGCACGGCAATTTTCCGGCTTTCTCGGCCAGATCCACTGCAAATTGGGTGCCATCCTTAAACTGCCGGTAACCGTAACCGCCAAATTCGAGTTTATCGCTGCGGCTGCTGGGTTCATCGGTCGCCAGGCCACCGGAAAATTCACCGTACAGCAGGTACTTCAACGATTTTTCACCGGCTGCGGCTTTATTTACAAAATTAGCCAGCGCATTGCAAAGCTCCGGATTCGATTCCATTTCACGCAGCGCAATCTGTTTCTGCCGCAATGCCTGCGCATCCTGCACAGGACGGGCAAGCGAGCGATACAGCGCCAAGCGGCCGGTTTCGGTTTTCGTGTGATCAATCGTGTGAAACAGCGCTTCGGCTTCTATCGCTTCAAACGTTTTCGGGTCCAGCACTTCATAATCCGCTTCAGTGGGACGGATATCGTCAATTGCCGCGGGTTGGTCGGAATCGGACAAGATGAATTTTTTGCGCCAGATATCAATCATATGGGTAATCTAACAAGGTTTCCGGGTAAGTTGTCAGCAAACGGCTTTAAGCCTTAATGAACGTGTAAAATACGCATATTTAGAATGAAACACAACACCATGCCATCTCATTTCATAACGGTTTCGCATACCTGATCATGCCGCCGAGCAAAAAACCATTACGCCTGATCAGTTTTGTCATCATTGCCAGCGCCATCGCGCTGGCCAGCTGGTATTACACACGCCCCAAACCGCTGGAAGTGGAACTGGCGGTCATCGCCAGCGGCAACGTCGAAGCGACCATAGTCAACACGCGCGCGGGCACGATCAAATCCTGCCAGCGCTCCAATCTCGCGCCCGCTTCCGGAGGGCAGATCGCTAAAATCTGGATTAAGGAAGGAGATCACGTGCAGCAGGGACAGATTTTGCTGGAATTATGGAATCTGGATCTCCAGGCGCAACGTGAACTGGCGCAACGGCAACTGACGATGGCGCAGGAGCGCCGCCGCGAAGTCTGTATTCTGGCGGAGAACGCCCGGCGCGAATCCGTGCGCACGCAGCAACTGGTCGAACAAGGTTTTGTCAGTTCACAGCGCGCCGAAGATGCCGACGCCAATGCGCGCGCCCGGCAGGCCGGTTGTGATGCAGCCATTTCCGACATCAAACGCGCTGAAGCGCAAATCCGCGTGGCGCAGGCCGGGATTGATCGAACCGTTATCACGGCGCCTTTCTCGGGCATCATTGCGCATATCAGCGGCGAACTGGGTGAGTTCACCACGCCCTCGCCGCCCGGCATTCCAACTCCGCCGACCATTGATCTGATCGACGACAGTTGTTTGTATGTCACTGCTCCGATGGATGAAGTCGATGCGCCAAAAATCAGGGTTGGGCAGGAAGCGCGCATCACGCTGGATGCGATGCCGGAAAAAATCTTTCCCGGCAAAATCCGGCGTATCGCACCGTATGTGACTGAAATCGAGAAACAGGCGCGCACCGTGGATATCGAAGTGGATTTTCTGCACATACCGGCGGATGCCCTGCTGGTGGGTTACAGTGCCGATGTCGAAGTCGTTCTCGAACGCAAGGACAATGTTCTGCGCATTCCGACGCAAGCGCTGCGGCAAAACAATAAGGTATGGATGGTGGATGCGCAAAACCGGCTGGCGGAACAACAACTGGAAACCGGATTGAGCAACTGGAGTTTCACCGAAATCCGCAGTGGCCTGAAAGCAGGCGATCAAGTGCTGATTTCATTTGATCAGGACAACATTAAAGCCGGTGCCACCGTGCAACCGAAAGCGCAATGATCCGCCTGACAGCCATTACCCGCACATTTCACATGGGTGACCAGGCGGTTTACGCGCTCAACAATATCAATCTTCGTATCGCTTCGGGCGAATATGTCTCGATCATGGGACCGTCGGGTTCGGGAAAATCCACGCTGCTGAATATTGTCGGCTTACTGGACAAACCTGACAGCGGCCAATATGAACTCGATGACAGGTTGATTACCGATCTATCCGAAACCGAGCAGGCGCGCATCCGCCGCGAAAAAATCGGCTTTGTTTTCCAGTCGTTCCACCTCGTTCCGCGTCTGACTGCGGCGGAAAATATCGAATTGCCGCTCATCCTCAGCGGCATACCGCAGGAGCAGCGGCAAATCCGCGTCGATAGCGCCTTGCAGGCATTCGAGCTGAGGCAGCGCGCACACCACCGCCCGGCCGAGCTTTCCGGCGGACAGCGCCAGCGCGTGGCGATTGCACGCGCAACCATCATGCAGCCCAGCGTTATCCTGGCGGACGAGCCGACCGGCAATCTGGATCATCAGATCGGCGCCGAAGTGATGCTGCTGCTGGAAAACCTGCATCACGCAGGAACCACGCTGATTGTCGTCACGCACGACCGCGAACTGGGGGCGCGCGCGCATCGCCAGATCGGCATGCGCGATGGCAGGATATTGACGGATCAATCCGATGACACTGTCTGATACGCTGCAAACCTCGTTTAAAACGGTGCTGAGCTATCGCATCCGCTCATTGCTCATCATTCTCGCAATGGCGCTCGGCGTGGCTGCGGTTATCGTGCTAACGGCCCTGGGCGATGGCGCGAGAAATTACGTGATCAATCAATTTTCTTCCATCGGCACCAATTTGCTGGTCGTTCTGCCGGGACGCGCGGAAACGGCAGGGTCATTTCCCGGCGCGGTATTGGGCCAGACGCCGCGCGATCTGACATTGAAAGACGCGCAACTGCTCGGACGCTTGCCGCAAGTGCGGCGTTATGCGCCGCTCAATGTCGGCGCGGCGGAACTCTCCGCCGCCAATCGCCTGCGCGAAGTAACGGTGCTCGGCAGCAACGCCAACTTGATACCGATCCGGCACATGAAGCTGGCGCAGGGAAGTTTTCTCGCGCACGGCGCGGAGCACAGCGCGCAGATTGTTCTGGGCGCAAAAATAGCCAATGAGTTCTTTCCCCGCAGCCAGGCCATCGGCCAGCGTGTGCGGCTCGGTGACAGCCGCTTTCTAGTTTCCGGCGTGCTGGCATCGCAAGGTGAATCGATGGGTTTCAATACCGATGAAATTGTCATTATTCCGATTGATTATGCGCAAACGATGTTCAATACCACGTCGCTATTCCGCATTCTGGTGGAAGCCAAAAGCCACAGCGAGATTGAATCCGCCAAGCAAGCCATGCTGGCAAGCCTGCGGCAAAGCCATGACGGCGAAGACGACACCACTGTGATTACGCAGGATGCCATCCTCGACACCTTCGACCGGATTCTGCATGCCCTGACGCTGGCGGTTGCCGGGATTGCCGCGATCAGCCTGATTGTCGCCGGCATTCTGGTGATGAATGTAATGCTGGTTGCGGTCAGCCAGCGTACCGCAGAGATCGGTTTGCTGAAAGCCATCGGCGCGACATCCGGCGACATCCGCCGGATGTTTTTCGCCGAAGCGGTTTGGCTGTCGTGCGCCGGCGCCGTGCTCGGATTCCTGCTGGGCCAATTCGGCAGCCTCATGCTGCGCCTGGCGTACCCGCAACTTCCGGCCTGGGCGCCGGTTTGGGCCTCACTCGCAGGAATCCTGGTTGCGCTGGCAACCGGCATTCTGGCCAGCCTTTTCCCCGCCAATCGCGCGGCACGGCTCGATGCAGTAAAAGCGCTGAGCAAACGATGACACCATTGATACTTTTCATTCTCCGCTCGTTACCGCTCTATCCCTTGCGCACTATTTCGCGGCGCCGCCTATCGCGATCAGATCGCATTGATTCGCCGCAAACACCTTGGGCTCAGCGGTTCGAGTACACTGCTGCGGAGTGAAACGCAGACCGCGCTTAGTTTAATTGTGTCTTGACCTGCTCGATAGCCGCGGAAACGCTTCCATCCGCAGCCAGATTCTCGCCATTGAGCAGAATTACCCCTTTTGCCTCCGCAGCGCGAATCTTGTGATGCTGATTCGGGCTATTTGTAACAGTTATATTACCTGTGCCTTTCCACTCCACATCCAGTTCTACACTGTATGACTGTTGCGTCACATGATCGAAGACCGTAAACGAACCCGCAACATCGAAGCGGAACATCGAATGCGCTTCGATCTCGATCTGCTGCTCCCCGGATTCAGAAGCCCGGATGAGATCGATGCCGTTGCAAACATCCCGCCGGTAAATAAAAGTCTCAACCTGCAACGTGACAGCGCCATTCTGAGTCTGCCGTTGTCCGGAGATATCCACCGTCGTTTCGATGCAGCCCGATGCATCGATTTTCTTGAAAAAAGCGCCTGTTGCATTGAGCATGATGGTCCCGCCCGCAAAAGAAACCGTGGGAGCAACGAGAACGGTTGCCGCGATAAGTATAAGTAATGAAATTCGAAATAGATGCATGACTGACCTCTTTCAGGTTGACCTAACCCAATAACAAGGAAGAATAATTCCTGAGTCCTCGATTATAGTAAAATAAGACTTTGAATCAAAACCAAATGTACTGTAAGCCCGATTGACTGTCAAACAGACAAATAATCGGCAACCGGCCCGGCAACACAACGGAGCAGCCGCAATTCCAGCATATTCGCCGCCAAAAGATGAATATTTTGTTGTAATGCAAGACGGTATCTGACACGATTAGGGGCCGGTAAATCCTCTCCTCCTGCTCATCCGGGATGTTTATCAGATGCACGGAAAAATCACTATCCTGGCACACTGCCCAAGATAGGAAATGCGGATTCATAATGCGGCTTTAAAAAACAATGAACACCATCGACACACTCCACTTCGCCTTCCTTTCTTTAACCGCACATCCTTTGCGCACCATACTATCGGCATCGGGGATTGCCATCGGCATAGCCGCGGTGATTCTGCTGACCGCGATCGGAGACGGCATTCAGCGTTTCGTATTATCGGAATTCACGCAGTTTGGCACCAATATCGTCACCATCACCCCGGGAAAAATCAATACCCACGGCGGCTCATTGGGCGCTATCGGCAGCGCGCGGTTGCTGACGATTGAAGATGCCATGGCGCTGAAACAAAGCCGCTATGCTGAATATACCAATGCCAGCGTGGTCGGCAATGCGGAAATCCGCGCGCAAGGCCGCAGCCGTCGCGTCACCGCGTATGGCCAGGGACCGGACTTCGCCCGGGCATTTAACATGCAAGTGGCCATCGGACAATTCCTGCCGGATGACGATCCGCGCAACCCGCGCGCCTATGTTGTGCTCGGTTCCAAAGTGCGCACCGAATTGTTCGGCGATACCAATCCGCTCGGCGCGCTGCTGCAAGTCGGCGGCTCGCGTTTCCGCGTTATCGGCGTGATGGCATCCAAAGGCAATGTGCTCGGCTTTGATCTGGACGATACGGTTTTCATGCCCACAACCCGCGCACTGGAAGTATTCAACCGGCAAGGCGTGATGGAAATCAATTTTTCCTACTATCCCGATGCGCCGGTACAAGCGGTTGTCGACGATATCAAACGCATCCTCGCGGCCCGTCACGGGCGCGAGGATTTCACCGTGAAACCGCAACAGCAAATGCTCAGCACGCTGTCCACGGTACTCAATGTATTGAAGTTCGCCGTCGCCGCATTGGGCAGCATTTCATTGCTGGTCGGCGCGGTCGGCATGGTCACGCTGATGCATATCGCGGTTTCCGAGCGGATATCGGAAATCGGCCTGCTCACCGCATTGGGCGCAACACGCGCGCGCATCCGTACTTTGTTCCTGCTCGAATCCATCGCGCTATCCACCCTCGGCGGTCTGGCAGGACTGATCATCGGATCCGGCATTGCAGGGTTGCTCAAACTGCTGATCAGCGGCCTTCCCGTGAAC
>CAZDYN010000025.1:0-13786 GCA_964509635.1 uncultured Nitrosomonas sp.
TCAATGTGATTTTTCATGGCATCAAGTCATGCTGTTCGCAACGGCTAAGGGTGGATCGGCTGTTTCTGATTGCGCCGGAGCGGGCTTCTGACAGTCAAAAGTCAGACGGCCGTTTTCCATGCGCAACAGCCGGTCGGCGAGATGGAAGTAACGGTCATCGTGTGAGATGACCAGTATGGCTTTACCCATCGCGCGCAGCTCGGGAAGCAGTTCATGATAGAAGATGTCCTTAAAAACGGGATCCTGATCGGCCGCCCATTCGTCAAACACCAGAAAAGGCCTGTTTTCCAGATAAGCCACCACCAGGGCCAGCCGTTTGCGCTGTCCCTGCGATAAGGTCAGTGTGGTGAAAGCGCCATCCTCAACCTTCACTTTATTTTGCAGATGGAGCTTGGCCAGCAGTTGATTGCCCCTGTGATCCAGATTATGGCCATGGCCCGCTTCCAGCAAGCGGTCGAACAGATGGAAATCGGAAAAGATGGTGGTAAAGAACTGCCGGTAATAATCCCGGCTGGCATGATCAATGGTATTGCCGTTGAGCAGGATGGCGCCTTCTTCCGGCGCATAAAGGCCCACCAGTAATTTCGCCAGGGTGGTTTTGCCGCTGCCGTTTCCACCGACCAGGAAAGTGATTTCTCCCGGGTGAAACTGCAAATCAACCGGCCCGAGCGTAAACATCTCGTCTTTTTGCTCATGATAGTAACGGTGCAACACGCCTTGCAGCACGATCGATTGCAGCGGCGGTAATTCGATTTTATGCGTCTGCGCTTCCCTGGAGGACATGGCGCGCGTGATTTCCTCGATCCGGTCTGCCGAAACCTGCGCCAGATTGGCGCGTGGAATATTCAATAGCAGCGCTTCCAGAGGACCCACCATGTAAACGAATACCAGGGCATAGCCGGTCATGATCAATGTCCGGTCAGGCACATCGCCGACCAGCATGAACAGCACCATGCCGATGAAGGCGTAAATCAGAAAATTGCCCCAGCCGGCCGAGGCGACGAAAACAGACATGCCGAAAGTGCGTTCCTTGCGCACCTTTTCGATCGATTGTTGCAGCACGTCATCATAAAATGTGGTGCGTTTATCGCGATTGAGGCGCAGTTCCTTGGCGCCGTCGGTGAGTGAACGGAAGCAGGCGAACAGGTTATCCTGTTCCTGGGCGGCATTGTCGAGATGGCGCATGGCGCGCAGATGGGCGAGATGGTAGCCCAGCGAACCGAATCCGATAACCAGTATCGCGAGCAGGAAAACCTGCCAGGACAAAAAGGCCATATAAACCAGGCAACCTGCGACTACCACCGCATTGGTGAGAATCACCGGGAAGCTGACAAAAAACTCGGCGACACGGGTGCAGTGTTCGGAAAGGGCGGATTGCACGCGCGCGGCACCCAGTAATTCAAGCTGCCGGTAATCAGCGGCAATCACTCTTTTGGCGATAAAGCTGCGCAATTCGGCATGCGCGCGCTGTCCCAGACGCTCGAATAAAATTGCCGCCACCATATAGCTCAGCATGACGCAGAGCGCGGTCAGCGCAAAAATCAGCGCCATTTCTTCCCGTTTCGATTCCGGTTCGCTGGTCAGCGCGGCACTGATTTGCGCCAGCAACAGCACACTGCAAATACCATGCACGATGCTGGCAAGGGATGCGCCCAGAAGCAGCGGCTTGGATTGTTTAATAAGATACTTCAGCATGATTTACCTGTTAGAGAAGGCTACAACCAGTGAGACGAATGGCAACGGTAAATATTTACCGGCCCCGGATGACGCCTGTGGTATCCGCCGGCTATTCAATCATCACTTCCGGCGCACCAGAGGTGTGAGTATAAACTGCTGTTTATGAACGACATAAAACCTTAATTCTTCTTCCTGTCCGAGCCGGTTAACGTTAAAAATTCTCATATCGATTAAATTAATAAATAAAAATACTTCTCATTCGTCTTCAAGTTTTAGATAAGCATATTACTAAAATTTAATGCTGTTGAGGACAAATGAAGCACTACCCAGTCAACAATTCATCCTGTGAGTTGCCGCAGGAACAGCCGGTGCATTGCGCCAGGCTGTTGTCATGCCCGGACCAGACGTGCCATGACGTGAGGTACGAAGATAAAACATTACGCGTGCAGCGTAGTGTCGATGCTAAGCCGGTGTGTTGGCAGTTATTCAAGGAATCCGGTCAATTGACGCTGGCATGGGCCGGTACTGATGCGGAACCACCGCAAATAACGGAATTGCTGGCGGCAATCGAAGCTTCGTTTACCTGCTATCCATGCCAGGAAAAATTAAATCTATCGGTTCCCGCTGAACGGTATATGGATTTGTTTGATTCGGGCGTTCTGATCAGCACCGGTGACAAGCGGATTGCGGTCTACGCGGCGCTGTTCTGGCAGCAGGCCAGGGTATGGCGGCTGCCGGCGCAATCCCGGCTTTTTCCCCTTCACTACATGTTCACTCACGGGCGGCGTCATCCGCTCCGTCCGCCCAAGCCAGCTGGCACTGTTTACCGGCGCTACATCAGCTGGCTGGACGGCATCTTGACATTCCGCACTCTGGATCCTGACATCGACCTGGTCTGTTTCAATCGCTGGATGAATGATCCGGATGTGGCTGCGTTCTGGCAGGAAGAGGGGGATTTCGCAAGGCATCGCGCTTATCTCGAAAGTATCCGGAACGATCCGCATGTGATCAATCTGGTGGTGTGTCTGGATGACGAGCCATTCGGGTATTTTGAAATCTATTGGGCCAAGGAAAACCGCATTGCACCCTTTTACGATGCCGATGATTTTGACCGCGGCTGGCATGTATTGATCGGCGAACCGCACAGGCGCGGCAAGCGCTTTGTTACAGCTTGGTTGCCGTCCATTTCGCACTATCTGTTTCTGGATGACGCCAGAACACAGCGCATTGTCATTGAACCGCGCGCTGATAACCGCAAGATGATTCGCAATCTGACCCGGTGCGGCTACGCAAATCTCAAAGAATTTGATTTCCCGCATAAGCGCGCGATGCTCGGCATGCTGCTGCGCGAGCGCTTTTTCGCTGAACAATTATGGGTGCCGCGCGACACACTGCCGCCCCAATCAGTATCTTTATCCTGAGGATTCCGTCATGCAAATTTATGATTTGATCGGCATCGGGTTTGGTCCGTCCAATATCGCGCTGGCCATTACACTCGAAGAAAAAAAACAAGGCAGTCATTTTATCCAGCCTTTTTTTATTGAAAAGCAGCCGAGCTTTGCCTGGCATGCCAACATGATGCTGGATAACGCGCATATGCAGGTTTCCTTTCTCAAGGATCTGGCCACGATGCGCAATCCATCCAGTCATTTCACCTTCATCAATTATCTGCATCAGAAAAACCGGCTGCAGGATTTTATCAATCTCAAAACGTTTTTTCCCAGCCGGCGCGAGTTCAATGACTATCTGGCCTGGGCTGCGGGGCATTTTGATCATTGCTGCGCCTACGGTGAGGAAGTCATTGAAGTGCTGCCGGAGCAGCGGGGTGATGAAATTTCACTGCTGCGCGTGCGCTCGCGCGATCAATCTCAAACCGTGCATGAACGATTGACCCGCAGTCTGGTGATCAGTATTGGTGGAAAACCCAGGATTCCGGATTGTTTCCTGCCATTGGCGGGCGACCGGCGCGTTTTTCACTCCAATCATTATTTGCAGGAAATCGCGCAGCATACGCAGGCGAAAAAGATTGCCGTGGTCGGTGGCGGGCAGAGTGCAGCGGAAATTTTTATGGATCTGCATCAGCGCTCCCCTGACACGCAGGTTGATTTGATCATGCGCGCCCGTTCCATCAAGCCATCCGATGACAGTCCGTTCGTCAATGAAATCTTCAATACTGACTTCACCGATTATGTCTTTAACAGTCCGGAACAGGAACGAGGCAGGATACTCGGTGAATTCTGGCATACCAATTATGCAGCGCCTGATCTGGCTTTGATCGAGCAAATATTCAGTGTGTTTTATCAGCAGAAAGTATCGGGCGAGACCCGGCACCATTTTCTGCGGCGGCACAAAGTGAAAAGAGCGATCGCCAAACCCGAAGGCATTCAATTCATCATGCAGGACTTGAATAGCGAAAGCGAACGGACGGTGACCTACGACGCGGTGGTACTGGCCACAGGGTATCACCGCGATCATTACAAATCGTTGTTGACGCCGCTGGCGCCTTATTTCAAGGACCTGACCGTCGACCGTCAATACCGCGTATGCAGCGCGCCGCAGTTCAAGCCGGCGGTATTTCTGCAAGGCGCCTGTGAATCCAGTCACGGTTTGAGTGACACCTTGCTGTCCGTGACTGCAGTGCGCACCAGTGAGATAGTGCAAGCGCTGCTCGGCGTGCTCCATTCATCCAAAAGCGTGCAGGAAAGGCGCGCAGTGTCTTCCGTACCGGCCTGACGAAAGTTTTCACAGTTTGAATTTTTCATCTCTATCAAGAAAGGTATTTACATTTCATCATGAAGATCATTACAAGAACAAATGGACAAGGATTCGGCCGGCCATGTTTGATGCGGTTATTTGTTTTGCAATCGTTCGTCCTGGTTTTATCAAACACGGGTTATTCGCAAGCACAGGTCACGGAAAAGGCAGGCAAATCCGAAGCCCCGCAAATCCAGCCGGTGGAAGAAGCAAAATCCGGCAATAAGGAGGCGGATAAGCCCGATGCCGCTGTTTTTCCTATGGTGACGGTGGAAGGCAAAACATCCGGAGAGGTCGCGGGCAATGTCGCCAAGCGCAGCATGAGCGCTACCAAGACGGATACACCGGTAATCGAGATACCGCAATCCATTTCGGTAGTTACGCGTAAAGAAATGGATATGCGCAGCGTGCAGAATTTTACCGAAGCCTTACGTTATGTGCCGGGCGTTACGGTAGACCAATTCGGGTTTGAGGGGCGCGGTTTTGAATACCTGCTGCTGCGCGGTTTTAACGGTCTTAATACTGCAAATTTTCGTGACGGCCTGAGTAATTCGGCGGTAGGTTTTTTCACCCAATTCATTACTGACACCTACGGACTCGAGCGGGTGGATGTATTGCGCGGTCCTTCTTCCGTAATGTTCGGGCGCGGTGATGCGGGCGGTATCGTCAATCGCGTGACCAAACGCCCTAGTGCTGTGCCGATCCGTGAAATCGAATTTCAATACGGCAATTTCGATCGCAAGCGGATTGCCGCTGATTTAGGGGTGGCCAATAAAGAGGGGACCGTCATGTTTCGTTTGGTTACCTCGGCGCTCGATAGCGACACGCAGGTCAGGTTTCCCAATACCGGCGGGGACCGGGCGGGAAATGAGCGTTTCTATATTGCGCCCTCGATCACGCTCCGTCCAACCGTCGATACGACCATCACCTTGATGGGAGACATACTCAATAATCGCAGTCAGGCTTCTCCGTTTTATATCTCAGCGCCCGACGGCGGACGCACCAATGTATTGCAAAGCGATCCGCGCTTTTCAAGATATGCGGCGAATCAAGCTTCGTTCAGCTATCAACTGGAGCATCATTTCAACGACATCTTCACCGTGCGGCAGAATTTCCGCTATGCCCAGCAAAGAGGGCGTTTCCAGGATCTGTTTACAACCGGATTCAATTCAACCGATCAACCGACATTGGCGGATCGCGATGCGTATGCCACCAACGAGCGGCTGAATCAAATCGTACTCGATACCCATGTGCAAGCAAAGCTGAATACCGGCCCGGTCAGTCATACGGCATTATTAGGCGCGGATTGGAATCAGACCAATCTGTCGCTGAAATACTTTCAGGGGTATACGAGCGGTTTTGTTCCGCCCTCGATTGATATTTTAAATCCAGTCTATTCCATGCCAATTCCCAGGCCGGACGTGATGGGAATGAACTTAAACCAAAGAATCGATCAACTCGGGTTTTATCTTCAGGATCAGATGCGCTATAAGGAAAACTGGCTTTTGACCCTGAGCGGACGCTTTGACAGAATTCATTCCAAAGATAGGGATTTTCTCTATGGCGGATTGCTGAAAAACAATGACAGCGCCTTTACCGGGCGGGGTGGCTTGACTTATCTTTTCTCGAATGGCATCGCGCCGTATTTCAGCTACTCGCAATCTTTCCTGCCGCAGGCGGGCGTCAGTGGGGATGGCAAGCCTTTCGATCCCACACGCGGTTCGCAATTTGAAGCCGGTATCAAGTATCAGCCTGTGAACGGAAGAAGCATATACACGGCGGCATTTTTTGATTTGACCAAAACCAATGTACTGACGCGGGATCCGAATGATGAAACCGGTTTTCGCCTTATGCAAACCGGCGAAGTGAGATCGCGCGGGGTTGAACTGGAGGCGCGCACGGAATTATTGCGCGGTTTGAATGCCATCGGTTCCTTTACTTATCATGATGTGGAAAATCTGAAGGATACCGATTTCAAAGGAAAAATGCCGGTGCAGGTGCCAACCACCATGGCATCGGGCTGGCTGGATTATTCTTTCGGGGCGCTGGGTATCGATTGGTTGCGCGGGTTTGGATTGGGTGGCGGTGTGCGCTACATGGGCAAGGTTTTTGATGACCAGGAAAATACCAGCTCGACGCCGTCGTTTACTTTGTTTGATGCAACGCTGCGTTATGAAAAAGGCCCCATGCTGTTCACGATCAACTCCAGTAACATATTTAATAACCGCTATGTCGCATCAACCTTTTTCGGCAGGCACTATTTGGGAACAGAACGTACAGTGATCGGCACTCTGGCGTTCAGATTCTAAGTATGTTACGTAAGATTCATTCACCATTCCGATACTTATGGGAAACAACTGATGCCACTTGATGCGGATCTTGCGGCGTTTCTTGAGCTGGTCGAAAGCAGTACGTCGAGCGGAGAGAAACCAGCCATGCATATGCTGACGCCGGAAAAGGCGCGGCAGGAATACGACGATGCAACCCGGGTATTGGATGCTGCCGGTCCCGCAGTTGCAAGTGTCACAACAATTGCGATTCCCGGCCGCGATGGACAATCGATCGGCGCGCGGCTGTATAAACCGGTTCAGTTGAGCGGAACAGCGGGATTGCTGCCGGTGCTGCTGTACTTCCACGGTGGCGGTTATTGCATTGGCGGATTCGATTCGCATGATTCGCTATGCCGGTCATTGGCCGCACTGACGCCTTGCTGCGTAATGCATGTAGCGTACCGGCTGGCGCCGGAACACCGCTTTCCTGCGGCAGTGCACGATGCGCAGGATGCCTACCGCTGGCTGCTGGCCGCCGGTTGCGGATTGGGTCTGGATGTCACCCGCCTGGCGGTGGGAGGCGATAGCGCGGGCGGCACATTGGCTACCGGGTTAACGCTGGCGGCGCGCGATGAAGGATGGCCGCAGCCGGTCTGTCAGGTGCTGCTTTATCCATGTACCGGTTCTTGGCAGGATACCGGATCGCACCGGCGTTTTGCGCAAGGTTATTTGCTCGAAGCAGCTACACTGCAGTGGATGTTCGGGAATTATCTGGGGGCCGGAACTGACCGGGTGGATTGGCGTTTTGCTCCGCTGCAAGCGGAGCGTCTGGATGGTCTGGCGCAGGCATTCCTAGTGCTGGCCGAGTACGATCCGTTGCTCGACGAAGGAATGGCGTATGGCGATCAATTGAAAGCCGCCGGTGTTCCCACGCTGGTCAAAGTTTACCCCGGCATGACGCACGATTTTGCCCGCTTCGGAAATATCGTCAAGGAAGCCTGCCAGGTACGCGAGGATATTGCGCGTGCGCTCGCCCAAGTGTTTTATGCAACCCCGGATAAGCGTTTCGTTATTGAATATCCGGGCGCATGAGGCGGGTTTAAGTGGTTAGGATTGCTATCGGAATCGTGCTGCTTGGTATGCTGACAGGATGCAATATGCTGCCGCAGCGGCATGTCCAGGAAGCAGGCGCAGCCATACCCGGGCACTGGGGTGATCATCAAGCGCTCATTCAGCCGGTGCCGGAGCAATGGGTGGAAACCTTTGGTGATTCTCATCTGCGCGCTTTGGTCGACACCGCGCTACTCAATAACTATGAACTGAAGGCGGCGGCGGCGAGAGTCGATGCGGCGGTTGCACAGGCCCGTATGGATGGTTCGCCGCGTTGGCCGCAATTCTTTTTTATGGCGGATCATCAGCAAGTTCAGATTCGTGAAGCAGGTTTCGGTTCATCCAGATTTGGCGTGTTTGAAGCCCTGTTCGGCCTGAGCTGGGAAGCGGATGTGTGGGGACGGATACGCGATTTTCAGCAGGCAGCGGTGCGCGAAGCCGATGCAACCAGCACCGATTATTATGGTGCACGTCTCTCTCTGGCTGCGCGGGTGGCGCAGAGCTATTTCGAACTGGTTGAAGCGAAATTGCAGGCGGCGGTGGTAGAACAATCGGTCAGGGATCGCAGCACCATCGCCGATCTGGTGCGCGGGCGTTTTCAGCGCGGACTGGTGCGCGGACTGGATTTACGTCTGACACTCACCGATCTGGCCAATGCGCAGGCGCAACTCAAGCAAGCGTATAACAGGATTCAAATGGTCGCCCGGCGGCTGGAAATTTTACTGGGGCAGTATCCGGCAGGAAATGAAATGGAATTGGCCACGCTTCCGCAGCTACCTGTAGCCATCCCTGCCGGATTGCCTGCCGCGCTGCTGGAACGCCGGCCGGATGTCGTCGCTGCCTTCAGCCGTCTGGAAGCGGCCGATCTGCGCACAGCGAGTTCCCAAAAACTGCGTTTGCCACGAATTACCCTGACCGCTGCCGGCGGTACACGCAGTGTTGATTTAACCGAATTAGCCGATCCCAGGTCGGCAGCCTGGAACGTATTTGCCGGTCTCATGCAGCCTTTGTTTACCGGGTGGCGTATCGAAGGAGAAATCTTCCGTAACCGGGCGCGCGCGGAAGAGGCGCTGAATGTTTACAAAAATACGGCGCTGAATGCTTTCCGCGAAGTCGAACAAGCGCTGGCGGCGGAAGAGTGGTTGCGGCAGCAAGAAATATCGCTCAGAAAAGCGGTTGAGCAAACCGAGTCCAGCCAGAAACTCGCGGTTTATTCCTATCGCAATGGTTTGATTGAAATCCTCACGCTGCTGGACAGTTATCGCAGCACGCTCAATGCGCAGGCTGCGCATTTGTCGGTTACGCGGCAACTCTTGAGTAACCGTATCAATCTTTATCTGGCTTTGGGCGGCGATGTCTGATCGATTGCACGCCGTCATGTCCAGGCAATATTTGAAAATTATCTATCCATGAATATGCGCCGCCAATTATTCATCGCACTGCTGATTGCGCTGGCGGGCGGCATAACGGCCGCCGTTATTGCTACCACGCCGCCGCAAAACGAACAGCACGAGGAGGTTGCCAGCCCGCCGGCAGTTCAAATCGTCACTGTAGTACCGCAACGGCTGCGCCTGGATGTCCGTTCGCAAGGGCGGGTCATGGCGCAAACCGAAATTGACCTGGTCAGCGGTGTTTCGGGCAATATTGTCAAGGTCTCTTCCGTATTTGTCAGCGGTGGCTTCTTCAACAAGGGTGATCTGCTGGTTGCCATTGATCCGGCTGAATACGATTTGCGCGTTGCGCAGGCGCAAGCCCGCGTGATGGAAGCGCACTACCAGTTGACGCGCGAGGAAGCGGAAGCCGAACAGGCGCGCGATGAATGGCAGCAGCTGGGACAAGGGGATCCCAGTCCGCTCAATCTGAGAATCCCGCAGCTTAAAGAAAAGCAGGCAAAACTGGCGGCTGAGCAGGAAGAACTGAAAAATGCCCGATTATTACGGCAGCGCACCGAGATACGCGCACCGTTCAACGGGCGGGTGCGCAGCAAGGAAGCGGGGCTGGGGCAATTCATTCACAGCGGTGCCATATTGGGAAGAATTTATAACAGTGACTGGGCGGAAGTGCGCCTGCCTTTGACTACGAGGGATTTTGCATTGATCGGGTTTCCGGATTTGCCGGCTCATGTGAAATCCAATCAGAGTGTAGCGGTCAAGTTGACGGCTGATTATCAAGGCAAGCAACAAACCTGGCTGGGGCAACTGGTGCGCAGTGAAGGTGTGATCGATCAGAATACCGGAATGATCGTCGCGGTTGCGCAAGTGCGTGATCCTTTTGCTCTGCGAGCACATAAAACGGATGCACCGGGGGTACAATCTTCCGCCGTGGCGCTGCCGGTTGGCCTGTTTGTCGAAGCCAGCATTGAGGGGCGCTGGCTGGATGATTTAATCGTTGTGCCGGCTGGCGCATTGCTCAAGGATCATCGTGTCGCGATTATTGATCAGGATAACCGGTTACGTTTCCGTGCCGTGGAAGTGCTCCGGACAGAGCGTGAACAGGCGATCATTAAAACAGGATTGGCGGCTGGTGAGCGTGTATTGGTTTCCGGTTTGCATCATCCGGTCGAAGGGATGGCAGTCACACCTGCCGGACTGGTTCCATGAACTTGATCGTCTGGTTCGCCAGAAATCCCATCGCTGCGAATTTTCTGATGCTGCTGATCATTGCAGGGGGCTTGCTCGGCTTATCGATTGCCAAACGTTATACGGTTCCACCGGCGCCGCAGAATCAACTGCAAATCGAAATTACCTATCCGGGCGCGAGCCCCGCGGAAGTGGAGCGGGCATTGTGTATTCCAATTGAAGAAGCGATTCATGATCTGGAGGGCATCCGGCGCATTAACGCCATTGCCAACCAGGCGGAATGTGAAGTCATTGTGGAATTCGATCCTGAAATAGGCTCCGCGCGCTTTCAAGCAGACGTGCGGGCCCGAATGGATCGCATTACGGCTTTTCCCAAGAGTGCCGAGAAATTAAAAATTCGTGAGCCTAAGATGGATACATCGGCGATTATTGTCATGGTGCATGGCGAAACCGATAGGCTTACTTTGATGCGGCAACGCGATCAGTTACAGGCCATGCTGAGCAAACATCCGGATATCGGATTGCTGATTCCATGGCCGCAACTGTCCTATGAAATTTCGATCGAAATCACGGCAGCGGATTTACACCGCTATGCGCTGAGTTTTGATGAAATTGCCGAAGCTATCCGGGCTGCCTCCAATAATCTGCCAGCTGGAGAACTCAGAAAAACAGATGGTAAGTTATTGTTGCGAAGCAAAAATCAGGCAATGACCGTAGCGGATTATGCTGCCATCAGCGTGCGTCAGGTCCCCCAAGGCGCGCGCTTGCTGCTGGGCGATATTGCGCGCATTCATGAAACGGTCAGTGAGAAGGATATCCTGGCAAGAGTTGATGGTAAGCCAGCCGTGCAAATCTTTGTCATGTCAAAAGATCAGACGGTAAAAACTGTCAAGGCAGTGAATGAGGTGATTGCAGCGTTCCGTTCCGGATTACCCGATGGTGTCGGTATTTCAACGTGGGACGACTGGTCAAAATACTATGAGCAGAATATGTCGATGTTGATGGATTCGGCATTATCCGGATTTTGTCTGATCTTTCTGATATTGGCGCTGACGTTGCGGTTTCATTTGGCACTGTGGGTCAGCAGCGGAATTCTGATATCGATCCTCGGCACGCTCTGGTTCATGCCGATGCTGGGAATATCATTGAATACTTATTCGATAGCGGCGCTGATACTGGTGCTGGGCATTGTAGTCGATGATGCCATCGTTGTCGGTGAGCATATTTACGCGCATGAGCAACGCGGACACACCGGCTTGCCGGGTGTGATCGCCGCAACGCTGGAAGTCGCGCCGCTGGTGATCACCATGGTACTGTCGACGATGATCGCGTTTGTGCCCGGCATTTTTCTGCCTGGACTAAGCGGTTATCTGATGTATAACGTTTCCGCCGTGGTTATTCTGACACTGGCGTTTTCCATGCTGGAAGCGTTGTTGATTTTGCCTTGCCATCTGGTTACACAGGTTAATCCGGCCGCTCATCAAACCCAATCGGGTCTGGCTGCCACTTTCAATGCGCTCCGTGAGAAAGTGGATGCGGGATTGCAGCGGCTGATTAACAGGGTCTATATCCCCGTACTGAAAAAACTGCTGCGGTTCCGCTATATCACGTTATCGGTATTTGCCATCATATTGCTGATCGCCAGCGCGCTGGTATTTTCCGGGCGTGTTCAGAGCGTTATGGACGCGCCCGTGAACGATTATTATTTGTTTGCATTTCTTCAACTCGCGCCCGGGACGCCGTTTGAGGAGGTCAATCATCACATGACGCGCCTGGAACGTATTGCGGATGAGATCCGGCTGGAATTAAACGCGGAGCTCAGCATTGACGGGACGGCCCAACTCAAGGACAGTTTTCAGCACATTGTTGCTTTCAGTGAAGACAATGCCGTTTTTCTAAATATAGAAATCGCTATTGATGAACGTATCCGTTCCCGCATGGATAGTATCAAGCAGCAGTGGCAGAAACGCTTCGGTGAGCTGCCTGGCGGCGCGACATTGTCTTTCCAGACCTTCTGGCCGCGCAATCTCGGTATATCCGCCGCACAATCCGCCAAAGCCATAGAGCTGAATCTGATTGCCTCCGATATTGCACTGCAAAGCGCGGCTGGAGAAATACTTAAGGCACGGCTTGCTTCTTACGCCGGAGTACACAGCGTGACGGGCTCCATGCAGGCTGGCAAGCCGGAATTGAATCTTAAACTCAAGCCCGATGCGGTATTTCACGGGCTAACGATACAAAACCTGGGGGAACAGGTACGCAATGGTTTTCTCGGACTGGAAGTGCAGCGGTTTTTTCTTGACCGCGACGAAGTCAGGGTTATAGTTCGCTTTCCCTTGGAACAGCGCCGTTCTCTGGATGATTTGTATCGCATGCCGGTCCGGCTCGCTAATGGAGATAGCGTGCCGTTTGCCGCAGTGGCGGAGGCTGAGCGCGCGCCCGGTTTTGCCAGCATTACCCGGCAGAACCGGGAGCGGATACAGGTGATCAGCGCGGAAGTTTATAAAGAACGAGCGAATGTTGAAAACATTCTGACCGATTTGCGCGCGCAGGTGATTCCCGAATTGGAAGCGCAATATCCGGGACTCAGGATTGAGCCAGGTCAAACCCGGCAAAAGCAAGAGGCGGCGATGTCGGATTTATGGGGTTACGGCGCGCTTGCGCTGCTCGGGATTTATGCGCTCCTGGCGGTGCCGCTACGCTCCTACACACAGCCGCTGATGATCATGCTGGCAATCCCTTTTGGTTTTATCGGCGCGGTATTTGGGCACTTATTGCTGAATATTCCGCTTTCTCTGGAATCCTACGTGGCATTGTTTGCCGTGGGAGGAATTGTTATCAATGACAGCCTGATATTGGTTGCGCAAATCAATAAGGATTTACAGAAAAATAAATCAATTTTTCATACGGTGATCGTGGCCGGTAAAGCGCGTTTCCGCGCGATATTCCTGACAACGACGACTACTTTTGCGGGACTATTGCCGCTGATGAACGCACAAAGCGCGGATGCTGAAAAAATTATGCCAATGGCGGTGACGCTTGCGTTTGGTATATTGTTCTCAACGATAGTCACTTTGGTGCTGGTGCCGGTCGGATATATGATTCTCAAGGAAGTATCCGATCAAAAATAACCGGATAACATTTGAGAGGCCTCTGCATAACTCAGTGAGGTAAGCCCCCGGCTTTGCCGGGGGACTCACAGTGGTTTGACCTATACGACGGTCATTGAGAATCTTCTATCTCGACCAAGAGAAGGAGATTCAAGATGGAAGAGTATCAGAGTTTGACCAATACAAGATGGGATCTGTATGGCCATAGCTGATTAGATTTTTAATGTTGTCTTTCCAATTATGATGGAGATTGACTTTTCTTATATTGATTCCACAGGAAACACTC